>CALKXO010000300.1 GCA_938003615.1 uncultured Pirellulaceae bacterium
GGAGTTCACTTACTCCAAGCGTGCTGGAGTTCACGTACTCCAAGCGTGACGATCGACGGTTCGAAACACAAATCTGTCTTTAGCGTCTGACTGAACTTTGAAATGGTCGGCGAACGCCTGATTGCGATTGTTCCCGGAAACGGGCGAGATCAAATGCGCGTTCGGTGCGCTCTTGGGGTGAGAGTTTCTCTAGATACTCGACCAATTGGTGGCTGGGGTTGTCGATCGTAATCGTCTTGGCCGGTTTGAGGTCATCCTTGGAACGTACGATAATCAACACCTCACGTTCATAGTCCACTAGGTTACTCTTGGCAGCGTTTGAAGATGCGGATCCCAATGAGACCAGCGTCGAATTGCCTCGGTCAGTCGAACGACCTCGGGCCGGTGGAAACTTTGGACTAATCGCAAAATCGGAACTTTCAGGTTGTCGCGGTGGCAACTGTAGCTGTTCGGAAGGAAGCTGTTTAGGACGTGGTGCGTTTGGGCGGTTGGGCTGAAACTGCGATGGCGGTTGAGGCGCGTCCAACGTGGCGGGGCTCAATACGTTGCTGTTGGACCTCAACGGTGACGGGGACGCCATCGCCAGTGCAGTGTCAGGCTCAAACAGGTGGTCCAATTTTACTTTTGCCAATTGCCAGTAAATGGTGTCCAGTGCGGTATAGATTCCTTCGTCGACATCAATCACTGCCGCGTTACAGACGCCAATGATTTGTCCGCTGGATGTGAACAGGCCGCCACCGCTGCGGCCGTCTACGGGGCGTCCGTAAATGTCGTACTTGATCGCCCCATCGTAAGACGCTCTGTTTTTGATTTGCGTACGTCGAATCGTAGGATTCTCCCCGTGATCGCACCCAATGGAAAACGCTTTGTCACCCTTGGCCACTTTGGCTTTACGGGAGGCGACTTCTACCGCTTGCATTGGGCGACCTTCGGTTTTGATCACCACCAACGCAATGTCCCGCGCTTCGGCGTCGTAGAAAATAAGTTCGCCACTACCGACTTGGGGAGTGGGTTGATCAAATCCATAGTGAGCTTGAATGATGCCGGTTCCTTCGGAGTCGCGAAACACATGTCCGCACGTCATGACCAGGCTCTCGTTATTGTGGGAGTGAATCACGGTGCCTGTGGCATAAGAGATTCCTTCGGGATCTTCAACCTGCAGTTTTACGGTGGCCGCCATTGCTCTGGATTCGGCTGCATTGGCGGGGCGCGTGGTGCCTTGATGCATCGTTGGCGAGCGAAATGGACTGTCGGTTAGCGCGGTGTTTGCCCCGTATTTGGCGAGTTTTTTTGTGCCGACCGGCTGTTTGGCGGTTTGTTTGGCTGGTTGAACTCGCGCGGCGAATGAATTCGCAGACGGCGATTTAACCACTGGCGACTGTGAGCGCGCAACCGGCGAAGGCGACTGGGGGCGATAGTTGATTGTCTTGAACCAGCCCAGTAATTCATCGTGACTGATCATGCCTTCGCGCCGGCCGACAGCGCGTTGCCCTTGGACCAGCACGACGGTCGGTGTCCGGGAGATCTGAAAATGCTGCGTCCACTTGGGTTGTTCGCGCGCGTTGATCGTTGTGGTTGGGTATCCGGCGGCAGCCAACTTTTCGATGCTTGGCTTAACCACTTCGCAGGGGGCGCAACCATCACTGGTGAAGAAATACAGGTGTGCCTGCTGGCCTGAATCTGATTGGGCGTTTGCTGTCTTCGCACCGTTGCCAATCGATTGGCCGATCATCAGCAACAGGCAAAACATTAACCGCCGGACTAGTGTTATACTGGATGGGCGATCGAGTCGAATTTGATCGGCAGTTAGCCCCGTATTGGTCTTTCGCATCCCCGTCCCTCCATGGATTGGGCGTCTGTTTTGTGTCATCGGGCGTTCACTTTTCGCGAAAGTGTGCTCGGTAGGTGGCTGACAGCGATTGGATAACCAGATCCGTCTGGTTCTCTGTTTTGAGCGGTCAGCATTCGATTTCAGCGGTTGCCGAAACGACGCGCGAAAAAAGGGTAATATCTTGTTACCTTTTCCTCGAATTCGTGATTAATGAATTTGCGTAAAATGATTTTGCATAAATTGAATTTTCGCAAAATTAATTTCCTTAACGATTAGAATGAAAACACCGTAAAACGAGAACCTTGATCTTGAATAAAACCGGCATGCTAGCGAACGTCGCTCAGATCGCGTATTTCCTTGCGCATTGTGTCGTAGCTGTGACGTTATTTCTTTTCTGTGGCGAGTTACTGGCAGTTCCGTTGCTGGCGGAAATCGATTCTGTTCCCGACGCGCGACAACCGCGCCCGGAAACGATTTCGAAGATCGCGGTTATCGAATTTAGGGGCGAGATCACATTCGAGAGTGGAAGCTATTTTCGAAATCGCTTCCGGGCAGCCAAGGCGGCACGATGCGATTTGTTGATGATCGACATCGATAGTCCGGGCGGTCTCAAGACCGAGAGTCTTGAGATAGCGCGGTTGATACGTGATTGCGATTGGGCCTACACGGTGGTGTTTGTAAAAGACCAAGCGATCAGTGGCGGCGCGTTGATTTCGCTGGGCTGTGACGAATTGCATATTTCCCCCAACGCGCGGTTCGGTGACATTGGCGAAATCGCTTTTGACCCAGAGGCGTGGGCGTTCCGCTTGATCGAGCCAAAGGTTGAGTCGTTTTTGTCACGTGACGCGCGCGATCTGGCCGAATCCAAGGGGCGTGCTCCGGAACTGGCTGAATCGATGGTGGACAAAGACGTGCTGGTCTACACAAGGGATTCCGAGGCCACTGGCGAGGCAGAATTCACTACCGTCCGGTCCGACAGTAAGGAACTTCCGGGCGCCCCATGGCAAGCCGTTCCCGAAGCGGGGGCCGAGCGGTTCTTGACCCTTAGCGGAGCAAGGGCCAAGCAGTTGGGAATCGCTCAGCGGTTTGCGACCACACGGAAGGAAGTCATCGATTCTTTTCCCGGCGGTGCCAAAAGTGATGTGAAGGTCTACTCCCACAAAACGTCTGATCACGTCGCCTATATTTTGAATTACCCTTTTGTGACGGGATTGATCTTAGTGATCGGGTTGGTGGCTCTTTATTTTGAACTGGCCGCCCCCGGTACGATGGTGGGTGGGCTGATTGCGTGTTTGTGTGCGGCGCTGTTCTTTTGGAGTCATTTTGCCGGCGGGACTGCTGGGTGGATGGAAGTGATTCTGTTCGTAGCGGGCCTCGCATTCATCGCGGCGGAGTTGTTTATCATTCCGGGCTTCGGCGTTGCCGGGCTTGGCGGCATCGTGTTGCTGACCGCCAGCGTGATTCTCGCCAGCCAAAGATTTGTCGTTCCCGAGACGTCGCTGGATTGGAATCAAATGCTTAGCAACATCGTGATGTTGGTAATCGCCGGGTTCGCTTTTTTTATTGCGGCGTTTTTTATTACCAGCCGCATGGGGAGTCTGCCGCTATTCAGTCGGATGGTGTTGTCGACCGATAGAGAGGGCCAAGTTGCCGCCGGTGCGGTGGAATTGACGGCGAGTGTGCCAGTGGAAATCGGTGCCGTTGGCGTAGCGGATTCGCTACTTAGACCTGCCGGACGAGCGTCATTCAATGGGCGTTCGTTTGACGTCATCAGCGATGGCTCTTTCGTCGATGCGGGAACGGCGGTTAAGGTGATCAAGGTTTTCGGAAATGTCATTACCGTTTCGGAAGTGCGTGAATCGAGTTAGATCGTGAATCGAATTAGTCGGCGCCACAACCAAATACCAAGCAGAAACTGAATATTAAGGAACCAAGTTTTGAAAGAATTCTCTTTGACACTGGGAACGAACAATGCCAAAAAGCGCAAGGAGCTAGAGCGTTTGCTGTCGCCTTATCCGATTAAGCTGAGGAGCCTGGCGGATATTCCGGAATCGATCGAGGTGGAGGAAACTGGAACAACGTTTGAAGAAAATGCGATTCTTAAAGCTCGAGAACAGGCGCTTCATCTAAATTGTTGGGTGTTGGGGGAGGACAGCGGCATTAGTGTCGAAGCATTAGACGGCGCTCCGGGTGTCTATTCGGCTCGGTTTTCCGGTCCGGAGGCGACCGACGCCACCAACAACGCGCTGCTGTTGGAAAAACTCGTTGATGTTCCGATGGCCAAACGGACAGCGTGGTACACCTGCCACATGGCGCTGTCGGATCCGGAAGGCAACATCCATATCAACTGTCAGGATCGATGTTACGGACAAATTCTAAAGAAGGAAATTGGGACTGGCGGATTCGGTTATGATCCGATGTTTTTATTACCCGAGTACAACATGACCTTCGGTGAACTTGGAGACACCGTAAAGTCGATTCTTAGCCACCGCGCCCGAGCGAATCGAAAATTCGTTCCAAAGTTGCTTGCGTTGATTGAAAAACTGGCGTGATTTTTTCACAGACAAGTTCACGCGTTGGGAGGATTGTGGCGTGCGGCAAGGGTTGTTCTGACTCACGTGTTTCTTTCTTTTGCGGGGAGGCGATTGATCGTCGCGGAATTTCATCGATCGTCATAATAAACGATTGTTGTACCTCATTCAAAAAGACTCGCCGACTGCAACCACGATCGCTTCAACTGGGTATAATCAGATGGCGATTCTGGGTTCTGGAGGAATCGCTCCCTCACTCTTGAGACTTTCATGATGGACTTCGGTTGGACAATTGGATTCGATAGGCCGTGGCTGCTGTTGTTGCTGCTTGTGCTGCCACCGATGATCTATCTGAGCCTAACGTCGCTCGCTGGCTTGGGACCGTGGCGGAAACTGTGCGCGATTGGTTTGCGGTGCCTTTGCGTAGGCTTGATCGTTTTTTCGCTGGCTCAAATGAAGTGGCAACGCAAAACGGATCGCCTAACGGTGCTCTATCTATTGGACCAGAGTGCCAGTATCACGCCTGCCAACCGGAAACTGATGCTTGATTACGCCTTTCGGCAGGTCAAACAACATCGTCGCAAGCAGCAGGAAGACAACGCGGGCGTCATCGTCTTCGGAACCAACGCGCGAATTGAATCGGCGCCGTTTGATGGCGACCTGCCTCTGACCAATCGTTTGGAATCGGTAGATCGGCTGAACAACGGTGGAACATCGATCGAATCGGCGCTGAAGATCGCGCAGGCAGCTTTCCCCGAAGGGACTGCGGGACGCGTTGTGATTGTCTCCGACGGAAATGAAAACGTGGGTGATGCATTAGGGGTGGCCCGCGCAATGGCTCAAGACGGAATCGGCATTGATGTCGTTCCGGTCGAACTTCTGGCACGGCAAGACGTCTCGGTGGATAAGGTTGATGTGCCAGCGGACATTCGCAAGGGCCAGAGTTTTCCGATCCGCGTCGTGCTGACCAATAAATCAACGCCAACCGATGAGAATCCTGACGGCACGATTACTGGGCAACTGTCGGTGACGAACAACGTCGTCAGCATGAACTCCCAAGACGGATTGCTCAGCCAGCAAGTCACGCTCAAGCCGGGTAAGAATATTTTTTCGTTCGATCACAAACTCGAGCGGTCGGCGATGTACACGTTGACCGCCGAGTTTGAGCCGGAAGTGTCTACGGCTGACATGATCAGCGAAAACAATCAGGCGTCGGCGTTCACGCATGTGCGAGGCAAAGGCAAGGTGCTGTTGATTGAAGACGCTTACTACAAAAATGAGTTTGGCCATTTGGTCAGTCAGCTCATGAAGAATGAGATCGAAGTCGAGGTGCGGAACACGGACCGGCTGTTTGAGTCTTCGGCGGATCTACTTCAGTACGATTCAGTAATCCTCGCCAACGTCGCCAAAGCGACCGGCGATGACACGGCTCAGGGCGATGTAAAATCGTTCTCAGACGCTCAAGTAAGAATGTTGGTGGATAACTGCGAGCACTTCGGTTGTGGGATCCTGATGCTCGGCGGCGATCGAGCCTTCGGTGCCGGTGGTTGGTCCAACTCGCTGTTAGAGAAGGCGATGCCTGTCGATTTCCAGATCAAGAACAACAAAATTAATGCCGTCGGTGCGCTCGCCATGATGATGCACGCCTGCGAGATGCCGCGCGGCAACCACTGGCAGATCAAGGTTGCCGAAGAGGCGATCCAAGTCCTAGGGCCGATGGATCATTGTGGGATCGTGGACTGGGCTGATTTCAATGGCAAACCCAAATGGCTGTGGCGGTTTGATAAACGCCATGGCGGGATTGATCGGGTCTTCGGCAATCGCCGGAAGATGTTGGGCTTGGTCAATCGCATGAACACTGGCGACATGATGGATTTTAATACGCCAATGCGGACGATGTTGGTCGGTTTTGACAAGGTCGATGCGGCGATGAAGCATGCGATCATCATTAGCGACGGTGATCCTACGCCGCCAACGAATAAATTACTTAGCGAGTTCGTTAAACGAAAAATTAAGATTTCGACCTGTGCGATTGGAACGCATGGGCCTGCCGGCAGCACGCCGTTGAGAAGAATCGCCAACGTGACAGGCGGCAAGTATTACGTCGTCAATAAGGCATCGGCATTGCCACGGATTTACCAACGGGAGGCGCGACGTGTCGCCAAGCCCGTGATTTACGAATCGAAACAGGGGATTTCGGCGGTCCCCGTTTCCTCGATGGCCAACCATGAGATCCTCAAAGGGATCGACGTAAACACGCTGCCCCCGTTTCTGGGATACGTAATGACGACGATCAAGTCCAGTGGTTTAGTCGAGCGACTGGCGATGACTTCCAGCCCCAGCAAAGCTGGTACCGAAGACAACCGCACGCTGCTGGCAACCTGGCGGTATGGCAATGGACGGACGATTTGCTTCACCAGCGATGCCGGACTGCGATGGACCAATTCTTGGGTGGATGACAGCCGCTACGATCAACTGTTTACGCAAATGGTCAGGTACTCAATGCGGCCGGTGACCAAAGACGCAAATTTTTCGATCGCGACCGATTACAGGAACGGCAAAGCGCGGATTACAGTGACGGCACTGGATGACAAAGAAGAGTTTCTCAATTTTTTGGACATGCATGGTTCGGGAATTCAGGGCGCTGAATCGACAGACCTTCAATTTTCGCAAGTTGGGCCGGGACGCTATGTTGCCGTTCAGGATATTCCCAAGCAAGGCGACTGGTTGTTCACCATTTTCCCTGGCAAGGGATATCAACGGTTGATGACGGGGGTCAGCGTGCCATATTCGAAAGAGTATTCTGACCGACAGTCTAATTTCGCGTTATTGAAATCGATGGCGCGGCTGGAACCAACCGGTGGCGAGGCCGGTACGTTGTCGCAAGTCTCGTTGGCACCGCGTGCGATGAACGAGTTACTGGCGATGAACACGTTTCGCCCCACGCTCTCTTCATCGATCAGCATTCAGGATGTCTGGCCGTGGCTGGTATTGCTGTGCGGCACCGTTTTTCTAGCGGATGTCTTTGTCAGGCGCGTTGCGATCTCATTCGATTGGGTAGGCGTACTATGGCGTAAGGCGATTGCCAAATTTACTGGCGGTGCGGTCGAAGAAAAACCGTCTAGCATGTCGCGTCTGCAATCGAGGAAAGCGCAAATCGAAAAAGAGATTGAAACGCGCCGCAGTAACGTTCGGTTTGCTCCGGATGAGCCCGCAGATAATGCTTCGGGAAAATCTGGAAAGCAACAACTGGAAGACGTGATTGCCAGCGAGATTGAAAAAACACCGACGGCGCTGCCGAAACCGTCGGAGAACAAATTGGCGGCAGATGATGAATCAAGTTACACGTCGCGCTTGTTGGAGGCGAAAAGAAAGGCTCGCCAGCAACATGATCGACGAGACGACGGAGGATAGGTTGTGCCGCCGTGGCGGATCATCTGGCAGAGATGAAATTTCACGATCTGTCGCGGCGGAAAAGCTTATCCCTTTCAACATTCAACAGAAAAGTCAAAAAACGATGAGTGACACAAGCGATTTTACTCGGCAGGCAGCCGAGTTTCGTGAGCGCTACAATGCGGTCAAAGATGAGGTTGGCAAAGTGATTGTTGGTCATGAGGAAATCGTGCATGGCGTACTGACATGCATGATGATTGGCGGCCACTGTCTGTTGGAGGGAGCGCCCGGGTTGGGAAAAACGCTGCTGGTGTCGACACTGTCTAAAGCGCTCTCACTTGATTCGAACCGTATTCAGTTTACGCCGGACTTAATGCCAGCAGATATTCTGGGAACCAATATGGTCGCCGAATCGGCCGATGGCAAACGTGAATTTCAATTTCAAAAAGGGCCAATCTTCACTCAGATTTGCTTAGCGGATGAAATCAATCGGGCAACACCAAAAACACAATCGGCGATGCTCGAAACGATGCAGGAAGGCACGGTTACCGTCGCCGGCACGTGTTATGAATTAAAGAAGCCGTTTTTTGTCTTGGCCACACAAAATCCAATCGAACAAGAGGGAACGTACCCGCTGCCTGAGGCGCAGTTGGACCGTTTCCTGTTTAAGCTGATCGTTGGCTATTCCGGGCGCGAAGAATTGGCCACGATCCTCGACCGAACGACCAAGGGGATCAAAATCGAGGCAAGTCCGGTGATGGATGGCTCGGAAATACTCAAGTGGCAAGCGCTTGTGCGTGAGGTGATTTTGGCCGATCACATTCGCGACTACATTGTCCGGTTGACGCTCTCGACTCATGCGGGAGGGGACCTCGCGTCGCCGGTTGCCAACCAGTATCTACGTTGGGGTGCCAGTCCTCGTGGAGCCCAAGCGATCGTTTTAGCGGCGAAGGTGCGGGCGCTGTTGGAAGGAAGGTTCAATGTTGCGTTTGAAGATGTGCGGCGCGTGTTCCTGCCGGCGATGCGACATCGAGTCGTGCTGAATTTCGAGGCGCAAGCCGAATCGATTGAAGCGGACCAAGTCCTGATGGAGACCCTCGACGCGGTGCTGCAGAAAGTGGATGCCTAAAGAAAGTTCAGGAACGCGCCTGAATGCAGCGCTATGTGGCACGATTCTCCGTGTCGTTATTCGCCTCAACAGCACGACTCCGACGGTCGTGCCACTCTTACCCAACTAAAACTTAAATGTCACAAACGCCTCTCTCGCAAAACACCGCCGCTGAGCAAACATTGCTCAGCCCCCAACTGCTTGCCAAGCTCGAGCATATGGAGTTGATCAGTCGCAAGATCTTCCGTGGCCGAATGAAAGGTGAACGCAAAAGTCGTCGGCGTGGACAAAGCGTTGAGTTCGCTGACTTTCGCAACTACGTGGCTGGCGATGACTTGCGTTTCATCGATTGGAACATGTACGCGCGGTTGGACAAACTGTTCTTGAAACTGTTCTTGGAGGAAGAAGACCTGCACTTCTATTCTCTGATTGATGTGAGCGATTCGATGAAGTTTGGATCGCCTTCGAAATTTGAATACGCCAAGCAACTGGCTGCCGCTCTGGGATACATTGGGCTGTGTCGCACCGATCGCGTAAAAATAGAACCACTGGACGGCAAACGTTCCACAAGTGCCCCCGTGTTTCGTGGCCGCAAAAACCTTTGGCCAATGATTCAGTATTTGCAAGGGGTAGCGTCGGGCGGCAACGTGTCGCTTACCGAAGCCGTTAAGTCGTTTTGTTTGCGGAATTCGGGCAAGGGGATCGTGGTCCTGATTACTGACCTGATGGACAAACAGGGATACGAGGAAGCGCTGAAGTATCTTGTGGCTCAGGAGATGGACATCTATCTGATTCACGTACTGTCCCAAGAAGAAATCGATCCCGAGATCGCGGGTGACTTGCGATTGATTGACTGTGAGGATCAAGACGTGGCGGAGGTCAGTGTCAGCCAGCGTTTGCTGGACCGCTACCGCAGCACGTTGGCTCAGTTCATCGGCCAGGCGCGCGATTTCAGTTCTAAACGCGGCATCGTCTATACCATGACCAGCACGGAGCGATCGGTTGATCGATTAGTATCGCGGTACCTCAGGCAACGAGGGCTGGTGCGATGAATTTTGTTTGGAACACGTTGCCATGGTGGGGCTGGCTGACGCTGTTGGCTGTGCCGCCGCTGATTTTTCTGCTGTACTTTTTGAAACTGCGTCGCAGTCCGGTCGAAGTGCCCAGTACGTGGCTGTGGGCAAAGGCGATTGAGGATATGCACGTCAACAGTCTGTGGCAACGGCTGCGAAAAAATCTGTTGATGTTGTTACAGATTTTGTTTGCATTGTTGTTGCTGGCGACCTGTCTGCGCCCTGGTTGTGACGGCACCGATCTAGCTGGGCAGCGGTACATCTTTTTGATCGATAACTCGGCCAGCATGTCGGCGACCGATACGCCGTCGGGTGTCAGCCGTCTGGAGTACGCTAAACAGGAGATCCGCAAGGCAATTTCTCAGATGCAATCTGATACATCGATGATGTTGATCAGTTTTTCGGACCAGGCGAATGTCGTCCAGTCGTACACACGCAACAAAGGCGAGGCGCTGATTCGCTTGGACTCCATTGGACAAACCGAGCGGTCAAGTGATTTGAACGAGGCGCTTGTCGCTGCGGCCGGTTTGGCCAATCCCGGACGCACCAGCGACAAGGAAAGTTCTATCGATGTGCAAGTCGCAGAGGCACTCGACGCGGTGCTGATGATCTACAGCGATGGTGGAGTAAGGAAAGTACCGCGTTTCGCTCCGGGGAAGCTATCGCCAGAATACCATGCCGTCGGCAGCGTCGATGATCCACCGACGAATGTTGGCATCGTTGCATTTTCTATCAGTGAGCCGGCTGAAAACGGGGCAGCGCAGGTTTTTGCGAGGTTGCAGAATTCTGACGATCAGAGCCAGAGCATCAGTGTTTCACTGTTTGTCGACAATCAGTTGCAGGATGCGGAGGCCCGTATTGAGATCGATGCGGGGCAAACGAAAAGTGTGAGCTTTGACCTCCCGAGTGTCTTGGTCAGCGCCGAGACCCCTGTTGCGGTGCGGCTGAAGATTGATCAAGACGACATTTACCTGCAAGACAATCAGGCTTTTAGCGTACTGAACCCACCTGGTAAATCTAATGTTTTGGTCGTCAGCCGCGACAATCCATATTTCAAGTTTGCTTGTTCAACTGAGTTGATTCGGAAACAGGCGAAGGTTGATTTTCAGGATTGGGACTACCTGACGACGGAAGAGTATTTGGAAAAATCGGTGCTGGGAGACTACGACCTAGCGATATTCGAAGGGATTGTCCCCGATTTGATGCCGCGCTGTAATACTTTGGTGCTGGGCGCGCTGCCGAAATCGGACTGGAAGTCTGTTGGAGAAAACTCTCCTACACCGATTTTCGATTTCGACTCGTCACATCCGTTGCTCACAGCGGTGCAAATGGGCAGCGTGACGATCATCAATAGCGATAATTTGGAGGGGCCAAAAGGTAGTCTCTCGTTGATTGAGGCGAGCGATGGCCCCATCGGCGTGCTTGCCCCGCGCGAGGGATACCTTGATTTCGTATTAGGTTTCTCAATCGTTGAAATTAGCAACGATGGCGACGCAGTCATTAATTCCGACTGGCCGAAAAAATTGAGCTTTCCGATCTTCGTTCAGAACGTGATCGCCAATCTTGGTGGCGCATCCCGATTCACCAGCGATCAAAATGTGAAACCCGGTGATCTTCTGAAGTTGAAACGAAACGATGGGGTTGAGCGATTGGAGATTGAAACTCCCGATGGCCGAAAGGAACTGGTCGAGTCTCAGAAAGAAAATTCATTTCAATTTTCGGGCACCGATCGGTCTGGAATCTATCGCGTCAGCAACGCGGAAACGAAACAACTTCAGCGTTTGGTGCCGGTGAATTTGCTCGACGCAACCGAGAGCAATCTGACCGTCAGAGAATCGCTGGACCTCGGATACTCAGAGTACAAACAGATCAGCACCCGAGTCCCCAGCCGCAAGGAATGGTGGCCATGGTTACTGGGAGCGGGGTTGGTCTTGTTGATGGTCGAGTGGCTAATCTACAACCGCCGAGTCTTCATTTAGTGCTCGCCATTTAGTGCTCGCCTTGTCTATTCCAATGCGATTTATTTGTCCGCGTAGCCGATCTCGCAAGAGTCTGGAAAATTTGCTCGAAAGGCAGTCCAAGGTCTGGCGACTTCGGCTACGGAAAATCGCTGAAAAATCGCTGAGTGAGAGCACGCTCTTTACGCACCGATCAAACACTATCGCATGCTCATCGGCAACACGGTGTCGAACAGTTCCTTTACTTCTGGGAACTTCTGGTCGGTGTCGCCCGTTTCGACTTTCAACTCGTAAATTCGATTCTTTAGCTTATTGAAGGTCGCTGCGTACTTCGGATCGTTGATGACGTTGTTCATTTCGTTGGGGTCGTTTTTTAAATCATACAATTCCCAATACGGTTCGGTCGTGTCCACCTTTTGTGGACTGTAGAACCAAGAATCGTCAAGCTTGCGACCGTAGAAGAAAATCAACTTAAAGTCTTTTGTACGCACGCCAAAGTGGGCCGGATTGTCATGGTGAGCCATGTGCATCCAGTAGCGGTAGTACGACGCCGTTCGCCAATCGTCCGGCGTGTTGCCTTGCAGGTTGGCAACGAAGCTGTGCCCTTGCAATTTTTGATCAGGGGCCAGAGATGCAATTTGGTCAGTAGCTCCAGCCAATTCCAGCAGCGTCGGACAAAAGTCAACGTTATTGATAATGTCCTGGTTAACTGTCCCAGCTTTGAATTTTGCAGGATAACGCATCACGAACGGCATCCGCAACGACTCCTCATACATCCAACGTTTGTCAATGTAGTCGTGCTCGCCCAGCATAAAGCCTTGGTCAGCCGTGTAGACGATGACGGTGTTGTCTAGTTCGCCCGTGTCTTCCAAATGCTTCAACAATCGACCGACGTTGTCATCGACACCTTTGACACAACGCAGAAACTTCTTCAGGTAACGCTGGTAAGCAACCGTCATGTACTCATCTTCTTCGAGGCTGTCATCGACGAACATGTGCATCCCCATCCGTCGGCGCTTGTTTCGTTTGCCAACGCTAGTTCCATAAACCTCTCGACCATCGGGCCCGTGATTGACTCGGTTACGTAGGCTTTCAGGTTCCGGAATGGTCTCGTCCTGATACAGAAAGTCATAGCGTTCCGCATTTTCAAAATTGTCATGAGGAGCTTTGAAGTGATGCATCAGGAAGAAGGGTTTGTCTTTTTGCTTACGATTCTTCAACCATTTCAGGGAGATATCGGTGATAGCGTCAGACGAGTGTTTATGTGCACGAAAAGTGTTTTTTGGCCAAGGCTTAGGACCTTGCATGCGGAATTCCGGATTGTGATACCAACCTTGTCCCGGTAGTACGGTGTAGAAATCGAAGGTCTTGGGTTCCACTTTCAGATGCCATTTCCCAATCATCGCCGTTTCGTAACCCGCCGCTTTGATCATGCGTGGCAAATTATGTTTGCGATGCGGCAGCTCTTGGATCAGCGTATAGACGCCGTTGGTATGCGAGTACTGGCCGCTCAAAATTGTAGCGCGGCTGGGGGTGCAGATGCTGTTGGTGCAGAAACAATTGGCCAGTCGCACACCTTCTTTGGCGATGCGGTCAATGTTGGGCGTCGGGTTCAAATACGCCAAACGACTTCCGTAACATCCGACGCCGGTCGACGTGTGATCGTCGGACATGATGTAGAGGATGTTGGGCTTCTGCGCGGTATCGCTTGCCTTATCGCCCGACGCATCCTCAGCGATCGCTGAGGAGGTGACGAAGGAGAGCAAAACTAACTGTAGAAACGATAACGTAACAATGCACGACGCGCGACCAGTTTTCATAAACCATCATCCGGGAAGAAATTGTTAACAGTGGGTTTTTCCGCAATATCTTAATTGGGCCGCGTCGACGGTGTCAAAGGCCAATCGGTAGCAGCGAGGATTTTCTCCGATATCCGTTGGGGCGTTCGTGTCTCGCAATATTGAAGCAATGTTGAGGCGTTGCACTTGGCCAATCTTTCAAGAGATTGCATCCATTGCTCGCATGACGTCCTGAGCTTTGCATGACGTCTTGGGGTTTGCGAGTCCGACTACGGAGAATCAGCTAACTTTCACTTCGTCCAATGCGGCCTCGATCTGATCCAAGCTCGCGCCGAAGAGTGTTTGAGCCATTTGATCAAGCGACGCGCGCTCGCCTTCCATTCTGACAGTTCGGGCCGAGTGGGTGTAACTTTCGGCTGGCTTAAGCGCTAGCGCTGGACTGATCGTTTCCAGTTCGAAGAAGCCGCCTAATTTCCCGCCGGAATCGTTGGGCCCGTCGTTATAGGCATTGATTACGTCGCCATCGAACGGATCGTCCTGGTGCTTCCACAGATTATTGGTGTATCCGGCAGGTGCTGATTCCGGCAGATTGAAATCGACGACTGCCAAAATTCCTGTTTCGGCAGTCCAGCTGCCCAGTCGCGAACAGGCGCGCGGGAAGGAGATTCCGAGCTTCGACCGGAAGTTTCCATCACCACGTAGGAATATCAGCCCCAGCTCTTGGTCGACCTTCAACCGATCGCCAGAAAGCTTGCCAAAATAGTCTGCCGTTACGATCTGCCCCAGTTCATCGACATCGCCTTTTTTAAACGGCGCGATCAGTACCGCGTTAGGAGACGGCGGGTTCATGCACAGTGACCACAGCGCAATCAGACCTGTATCCTGTACCCAAGCTGATTCGGACGTGTTGGTGAGTTTGTTGTCCGCGACGTGCCCCACCAACCTTACGCTCTCGGGAATATCGACTTTCAAACCCTCTGCCACCGTTTCGCGCGACAGCAGTGTGACTTTTCTCTCTAGCGAAAATTCAAACGTGAACCCGCTCATGTTCGTGACAGCGCTCTTCTTCAGATACGTCAGTGAGTCGGATTGGGTATCGATCAGCTCAAATGACTCGCTGTCGATGCAAGCAGGGGTGCGCCAGCTGGCGAAGTCCATTTTCTCAGATCCCGGTTCAAAGAAGACCGAAAACTGGCCTCCTTCTGGAGAGATCCAAATTCTGTCCTCGCCACCAAATAGGTTGATTTGGGGATCGACCATTCCTTTTTCGAAAGCATCGTAATTGATGTAGCCGTTGCTGTGCCCTTGGTCACCATTGGAGGAAGACGTCATCGTGCGGCCCTGAAGTTCAGCAACGCAAACCAGCTTGGCTCCGTCGGAATTGCTCAAGACCTGTGTTGGGTAGAAACGGCTAATGAAGGCGAGGTCTTCTCCGAAATTATTGGGCATGGTCGGCGTTTCTGTTTGCAGGGAAAGAATTTATTTTGGGGCGGCAACCCCCATGGTTTCAAGAACTTGAGTTTATGCACATGAGTTTAGGCATGCTCATATCCGGAACAACAGGGGCGAATCTACTTTAGGATCGTAATTTGTATCGATTATAGGGATTACTCTTGTCAGTCAATATATGCCCGAAATTTGGGATATTCGAGTCTTTCTGGAAGTCATGATTTTGCTTGTCGTGCCGGTCGATGGAAAAGCATGTAACCATGCCTTGATTGAAATCGGCCCATGACCAGAAACGCTAAAAAAACTATTTCCCCCCCCAAGGCAAATCAACTTAAGGGCAGGTTCTCGGTACTTTCGCGACTGACACTCACTGCGGTATTGCCTTGTGCGATGGTGTTGGGATGCGCGACATCGCAGCGGAACATTACGACATTCGAAACGTCTTGCACGCCTTGCCAAGAGGTGCTGCAACAGATCGAAAAGCCCCAACTTCAGTGCGACGATGGCACCGATGGAACTGAATTCATGTCAGGGCCACCTATTTCGATCGAAAGTTTTGGCGACGTTGAACCGTGGGATTTGACGTTGGACCAGTGTGTCGAAATATCGTTGGCGAACAGCAAAGTCATGCAGAAGCTTGGCGGCGTCGTGGTTGGCTCGCCGGCCGCAGCCCGAACGTTGTTTGACCAAGCGATACAAGAAACCAGCATTGGCGGCGTTGAGAATGCGCTATCCGCTTTCGACGCGCAAGTCACTTCTAGCTTCTTCTACAATCGCAGCGAACGTGCTTTCAATAACCTGTTTATTGGTGGTGGTGCTCCGCAGTTGACCAGCAACACCTCCAGCTTCCGCACCGAACTTTCAAAACAAACGGCCACCGGAGCACGCTTTGCCGTTCGAAGCCTGATCGACTACAACCGCAACTCGTCTCCTGCGAACCTATTTGGGTCGACGTACGACGCGGTCAACCAACTCGAATTTCGTCAGCCTTTACTGCGTGGACGCGGAACGGCCGTCAATCGCATCGCGGGGCCTAATCCTATCGCTGGTCAATACAATGGCGTCCTGATTCGTCGAATCAACAGCGACATTTCACTATCTGATTTTCAAGCTGCGGTACGAGATCTGGTACGTGATGTGGAAAACAACTACTGGGAGCTATATTTTGCGTATCGCGACCTTGATACGAAACTGGCGGCCAGAGAGTCTTCACGCGAGACTTGGGAAAACCGAAAGTTGCGTTTTGAAAACGGATTGGGGCGCCCCGACGACGAGGCTCAGGCGCGTCAGCAGTATTTCAACTTCAATGCACAAGCGAAAAATGCATTAGCCGGAACGGCCAACGGGCAAACGGGGGTTCTTGGCACCGAACGTAACCTTCGGCGGTTGATGGGGATCAGCACCAACGAGCAACGACTGATTCGGCCTACGACAGATCCTGTGATGGCACCCGTTTCTTACGATTGGCAACAATCCCAACACAGTGCATTGGAGAATCGAATCGAACTGAATCGGCAGAAGTGGACCATTCGCCGACGTGAACTAGAACTACTGGCAGCCAAGCAACTCAACAAATGGCAATTTGATTTTGTGGGCCAATACGGATTCCGTGGCTTTGGCGACAATCTACTAGGTTCGCGCGGTCGCCCTAACGGCAGTGCGTTTTCAGATCTTGCCCAAGGCAATTTGGATGACTGGCAGCTTGGCGTTGAATTCGGAGGTGCGATTGGAAACCGCGCTGGGCACGTTGCGATTCGCAATGCGGAACTCAACCTCGTACGCGAGCGAGCGATTCTCAAGGAACAGCAGCGGCAGATCGTTCACGATCTGAGTGCGGCTTGGACGGAGGTCGATCGCTCTTTAGAAAACATGAAAACGACTTTCAATTCTCGTATTGCTGCCTTTGATGAATTGGAGCCGAAACGCAAACGTGTGGAAGAGGGACAAGATCAAGTCTTCTTCCTGTTGGACGCTCAACAGCGCACGGCGACCGCAGAAAGTTCTGTCCATCGCGCCGTGGCGGACTACAACAAGGCACTTGCCAATTACGCTTACACTTCAGGCAGCATGTTGTCCCGTTTTAACATCACCATGACCGAAGGGCCTTGGACTCAAGAGGCTCAGGCCAACGCGGTTCGCAAAGCCGATTATTGGCAGAACCAATCCAGAGATACTTATGGCAATGATCTGCCACCGGTCAGCAGCGGGCCAGTCATGCAGTAGTAAATAGCATTTTACCTTAGTGCCCTATTGTCGGCTTGCCGTATTCACGTCGTTCACATCGCGGCAACGAAGCCACTACTTCACCGACAGTTCGACGATAACCGGAAAATGATCGCTGCCGGCCGCTTCGCCAACCGTCCGAGAGTGGACGCAGACCGATGCCGATACAAACACATGGTCGATGGGAATGCGAAGGAGTTTCTTCTTCGCGTACCAAGTTCCGTCGTAGCCAAATCCCTGTCGGCTGTCGCGGTATCCCGTTTGGTCTAAAAAGTCACTCAAGAATGCCGACCAAGGGACGCAATTGAAATCGCCAACCACCACGGTAGGTACGGAATCCGTCGACAAGAAGTCCCCCATCTCTTCAATTTGCTGGTTGCGAATGTCAAGGCGATTGGGGTCCATCGGCGAAAGTAGATGAGCGCCGGCAATTCTCAATGGTTTGTCGCCGATCTTCACCGTTGCGACGACAAACGGATTGTCGGTGCGCCGTTTGGCAAGTTGCAAAACGGTTTCTTTCTCGATGGGCAGCTTGCTAAAAAGAGCGATGCCGAATCCGTGCCAACGGGCTTGCTCAATCCGATAAGGATAGACTGAGTGCAGACGTTCCATTGCGGGTTGCCACTGGTTGGCAAATTCCAACATGACAAACACATCCGGATCGTGTCGTTTGATTTCTTCGATGATCTCAGTGTGCTGACGGTTGCTGCCAAGCACATTGAACGACATGACACTGACGGTCTGAGGACTTACCCAATGGTCAGCGCTGCTGGCCGAGTAAGACGTCGGTAGGAACACCGAGACCGTCCCTATCATGGCCCATAACGTTGCGCCCAGCCAAACCGCGGCCAGCCATTTATGTTTCAAAAGGAACAGTGCCGGGGCACTAACCAGCAAAGTCATCAGGATATAGGCGCGAAAATTGCAGATCAATTCGCAAACGAGAAAGTAGCGTCCTAGCAGTGACGCGAGAAACAAGAGGATGGGCGGCAGGACGAGGCAGTACAGAAACATCCAGCCGATTGCGGCAACGATCCTAAATCGTCGGGGCGGAGTGTCGGCGTCGACTGCAGCATTGTCAGTCGTTGGCCCGGAGTCTGTTGACAAACGTTCAGGCTTCGAAGTTTCTGTTTCGCTCATCCAAACTGGATTGCCGGATTAGGCAGACACTTTCCGTTGGGTTGACTGCTCGCCGGCCTCTTTCGCGGACTCGTAGAGATACGGATTGAGCGTTGGATCGTTGTACATTTTGAATTGACGGTAGGTCAGGTGCCGCTTCTTGCCTGCGAAGAGGTCGTTCACTAACTGCTGTAAAGATTTTGCAAGTTCCGATTGCTGTAACAGGCAGACATTGATCTTTTGTTGAACCGATTCGCGATGCTGTTGGTCCACGTCGTCGCGCTCAAGTTGCTCGCGTAAATGATACAGCCGCAAAGACATGATAGAAAGCCGGTCGATAGCGCTGCCGGGCGTTTCGGTGTTCAATTGAGCGTCTGAGGATGGAGAGACGGTGTGACTGGACAAAAGTTCGGCGACTTGGTCGTCCAGTTTTTCGATCCAATCGTTTCGTTGTTGGTTAAATCGATCGATAGACCGTTTGACACGGGCGATTTCTTGATCGGATACGTCAGGGCTACGCGCGATATCTTCCTCGTGCCATAATTGATAGTTGAACGAATGCTGCGTGCAAACCGTCGCCAACAGATCGGCGGCGTTGTTTTCGATTGGTCCTCGGTGCCATTGAGCCACGGTGTCGGTTTGCAGCTGGATGATTTGTTCGATATCAATCATGGTTGGTAATTGCCAAAATGCGTTTGTGGAATCCTTCCAAAGGATGACGCATTGTAGAATTTTTGCGGCAATTGCCCCAGATCAATTTTACCAAACCCGGGACGGGTGAATCGGCAGCGCCTGCTATACAGCGACCTTCCGTCGGCCTTCAATTGGACGTGCGATTCAACGGATAAAGAAAACATCATGGATGAACAAGAAGTATTGAAGCCGAACACGTTCTTTTTGGAGGTCAGTGGAGCGGGCCTTCCTGAGGTGGATGGCTTGTTTGTTCCGTCAACCGCGCCTCCTGTCGAATCTGAATCGGGGATCGTTTCGAGTCCTGGCTATTGGAATGGCAGGATGGCTTGGGATCGCGCTGATGGCAAAGCTGCGAGAAGCCCTGCCCTGTCGTACTCCAACACTTACAAATCTTGGAGGATCTGTCGACTTGACGGGCACCTTGCGTACGATGCGACTTGCGATGAAGCCATGCCACCGACCGACCGTGAGTGGCACGTCTATAAAAAGGGAGTTGCACCTGCGCCCAAAGTGGTGCTGCATCATTTCGACCCTCGTCAGCCCTGCCCCGCGCCCAATGTTGTCTTTGTGCTTGGCGGTCCCGGTGCCGGAAAAGGCACGATGTGCGAACTGGCTGAATCGCAGCTTGGCTGGACGCATTTATCGACTGGTGATTTGATTCGCACCGAACAGGCGAAAGGCGGCCCGACCGCTGCCGCGATCGACGCGCTATTGGCTGACGGACAACTGGTCCCCAACGAAATTGTCGTGACGTTATTGAAAGACACGATGGAATCGATCACGCGCACCACGGGAAAGAGAAATTTTCTGCTTGATGGTTTCCCACGGTCGTTAAATAATTTGGAGGGCTGGTACGAGTGTTTTGGTCGAAGTGCGGAGCTACCAAAAATGCTGTTTTTCGAGTGTCCTTACGAAGTTCTAGAGAAACGTATTCTCGGTCGCGCGAAGTACACTGGTAGAAACGACGATAATGTCGAAAGTATCAAACTGAGGTTCGATACTTTCAAAGCTGAAACGCTACCGACCGTTGAGCTGTTCAAGAGCAAGAACAAATGCGTGGAAGTTGACACCAGTCTGGACCGCCAAACCGTCTATGCGCTGGTGGAAAAGAATCTGGCACGTTACACCGATGAAGCGCTCGCCGCGCAGCCGTTGACCGAACGAGCCGAAATGTTGCTAGGGCTGAGACCTTTTCCGAAGTAGCAATACGTTTGGTGACGGAGCCAAGTGTATCGACATAGATTTGGCAACCCCACCTTGACACTCCATTAGTGGTGTTTACCGGACTGTCATCGGGATCGCTAACAGAGGAAGAGAAATAGCTTACAAAAAAGCCATCCGTTTCAAACAGGTTTTTAAGCCGGTTTTTGTCGAGTTAAAATTTGGCATGCCGAATTTTGCGAAAAAAATGCAGCAAAAACGAAGTTGAAGCTTGGAGCGGGCCTAGGGCGTGGTTAACGTATTATCAAACGGACTCATGTAGATGCCGCAATGGCTTGTAGCTTGTGGCGTCGCGCTGAAGAGACTCAGCGTTCTCCACCATATCTTCACCGATGGAACTCACCGCCGATGGAACTCATCGCGGTACGGCCCCTACTTTGAAGATAGCAACAGGAATTGAAATGCGCGCAGTTATTAGGATGTTTTGCGGATTCATTTTTGCTCTTACTCTCTCAACGCTTTCTCCTACGACTGCTTCAGCAGTCAACCCACTTGCCCCTCAATCACGCGGGGCGTACACCAGTTTCCCTAGTGACCAGAACTATTCTCCGGATGGACAAAATCAGTCACCGGATCAGATGATCAACCAAGCCGACAAACTTGCCGAGCAAGGCAAGTTTAAATCGGCGCTCGCGTTGGCGACCAAAGCTTACGAGCGTGCTCAACACAACCCACGTTTTGTCATCCATTACATCGACTCTTTGACAAAGATGGTGAAACTCGAGGGAAACAAGTGGGACAAGAAATTGTTGAACGCGGGAATCAAGGCCGCGAACTCACTTCACAAGTCCAAGCTTTGCACAGGCGAAGGTGACGCTGAACTGGCCTATCACTTTATGACTTCGTTGGGAGCACTTGGCGACGAGGTACTCAACCGCAACAAACGCATCGCTGGCCAGCTATATTTGGCTCAAGGGAAAATCGCTCAGAACTTACGAAACAATCCGGGCTATCCCAGCCAGTCGTTGAATGTGCTTGGTGGCCCTCTAATGAATCTCGCCCGCTCCCATGCGATCAACGACGACGAGGTCTCGGCGTTGGAGACTCTTAACGAAGCATTCGAAATTGGTTTTACCGATTTTGAATCGGTTGAGATCGACAGTGCGTTCGCAAACGTGGATCAGGGCCAATTGCGTAAGTCGGTGCGTTCTCACCGGGTTGCCTATAAAAAGAAGCTGGCGCATTGGAGTCGTGAAGAGTTGGCTAGGTTTAATCAATTCCAACTCAACTTCGACGTTGCCAACGTTGACGGTGGTCGCATTAGTTCGAACGATCTCAAAGGTAAAGTTACCGTTTTGGATCTGTGGGCGACTTGGTGTGCTCCGTGTCGCGAAGGGATCCCTCACTTCGTCAAACTAGATCACGAGTACGGTTCAAACAAAGTATCGGTCATTGGTATCTCGATGGATGAGCCAAGTGATCCTGCTTCTGCAGTCGACACGGTAAAGAACTTTGCGATCGACAATGACATCGATTACAAATTGGCCGTCGGCACCGACGCGATCAAGTCACAGATTCCTGGCCGGGTTTTGTTGCCAACGACTTTGTTTTTAGATCACCATGGAACCGTGCGATACATCGCATCAGGTTATCACGACTTCATGCAGCTAGAAGCGCTCACCAAAGTGTTGACTGGCGAAATGAATGGAGTCGCTGACAAGACTGCCAGTCGCTAGGTTGTTCGAATTCTGATAGAGAAAACCAAAAGGCCGACAGTGAAAACTGTCGGCCTTTTTTTTTGAAGTTTGGAACTTTTCAGCAATCAAAGGCTCCGGACAGAACTGCGTCTCGGTCTCCGCTTGCGGCTGCCCTCCTTTAGAGTTATTTCACTTGCGATGCGCCAGCATATCACTCTCCCTTGGGGCGTTTTACAGTGTTTCTCTGAGCAAAAACACTAGCTCAAATTTCTCTACCTCTAGCCTTTCGCCTGACGAACATCCTTCAACGAGGCCTTGGCCAATGCGTCGCCCGGCGAAAGCTGTAGCGCCTCGGTGTAGTAGGCCGCCGCCTGCTCGTAGTCCCCCTTGGCACGCATCGTATTGCCCAACGCCAACTTCAGCTCTTCAAGACAACCGCTGGAACATTTATCTGCACTCAACAGCGTTTCTTGAGCGGCATTAACATCGCCTTGTTGAAGTTGCAGCGTCCCTAAAAACAAATAGCCGGTTGCATCGTCTGGATCCGATTCGATCTGTTTTTGGTAGTAGATGTTTGCTTGAGCAAAGTCCCCTTTGCCTCGATAGAGATTTCCGATCTCGCCGTAGATCGCATCCGGAGATTGCCCCTCTGGCAGCGCTTCGATGGCCGCCTGATAGGCGCTCAGGGATTCCTCAAACCGCGACAGACCGGCTAACGCGTGGGCCTTGTCGATGATCGCCCGTACCGAACCGGGCGACAGAGCCAAATACTGATCGGCTAAGTGCACCGTGGTCGCCAGCAGGTTGCTATCACTGGCAGAAATCAACTGTTGTTGCAGCTTTTTGAGTTCGTTCTTGGACATGCGTCTTAGATACCCTTTGGTTTTCAGCGAAATAGCGACCGTGTCAAAGTTTGCCGGTTATGCGGGTCCCAACGGTCGGCAGGACTTCAACGGTCGATCTGATTTTACTCGTAAAGGCTAACGGTTATTCCGATTTTGCTTTTAGCGATGATAGAAACGATACTTCGGATTAATCGGCGTAGGACCAGTCATCGTCATTGGCACCTAGGAACCCAAAATGTTCGCAAGCAGACTACTACTTCCCACAACATTTGCCTTAATTCCATGGCTTAGCGCCTGCTGTTGGGGCCAAAGCTACTCACCGTCGCAAAATGGTTACCGAGGCTCCGCCGCTGCCGCCCCGGTGGGCCAAACAGCAATGCCGCCGTTTAGCCTACCTCATCAGGCAACACGGCCGCCAATGTTTTCAGATCAACAGGGCAATGAGTATACAGCAATGTCTCCAAACAACTGGGGGCATCCGGCGACACAAAGCCGGACATATCCCAACACCATCGATGAAACATCATTTTCGCCCACCCCGGTAGTGGTTGTCAATCAATCGGTCGCTCCGTCTGATTCAAACCCGCAGCTGCAATCAGCCATCGCTCCGCTGACAAATACTGGCGTGCGTGTGGCTCATAATGATCTGCCTAAATCCAGTGATACTGCGTCTCCATTCCTTCAGGCAAGCTCCGACGGCAAACAAGGTTCACGATTCAGCAACGCCCGGTACACGCGCTCGCAAGATGTCGATTCCAAAATTCCTGATTTGTCCAGCAATGAAAATGGCGATGATGTACCGTTTCCATTTACTCGAAAGAAACAATCGCAACTTCCAGACTCTGTGGGGGTACCGACAGGAAACACGTGGCTAAGCCCTGAACTGGCTGCGACGCCCGCAGTCGATGCGGTCGTGTCGAATCAAGCGCGGTCGGTCGAAGGAGCGCGGTCGGTCGAAGGAGTTCGGTCGTCGACGATCCTTGAATCGCAGAACGAGATGTTTTCGACGGCCGTCGAGTCGGAAATTGGGATATATCCTCAGTCGCGCGATGCATCGCCAATGATTCAGTCAAACGACTCAGTGCCTCTGACCTCGATTCAACCGAGTCCGGCTTTCCAGCAGCAGGGGCAAGTCTCGAATCCGATTCAGCCATCTTTCGGATTTGATTGCCCGGCCGCTGAGGCCATGCCAACGAACGTTCGACCCCAGCCATTTGGAGCGCCGCTGCAATCGCAACAAGCCTCCCCGCGACAAACCATCCAATGGGGTGATGTGAATTATGCAAACCACTTGGATCACCAATCGCAGCGCTCACAGCCGATGCTGCCTAATTTCCGACCCGACTTGGGGCACCGAGGCGTGATGCCAACGATCCGCAATCACCCGATTCGCGACGACGGAAAAAAGTTCGATCATGAAAACAAGAAAGTCGATTACCCGCCGTTCAAGGAAATTATTGCGACAGGAAAATTCTTCTACAACGCCGAAGTGAATGCTCTTCGCCCTTCGTTCCTTGGCAACACAGGGTTGTCGGTCGACGGAACTGGATTCTCAGAAAGCCAACCTTTCGATTTCGACACCACCTACGCACCACAGTTCAAATTCGGGTTCGAATCCAAGTACGGCCCTGGCGTGGAGTTGAGCTACTTCAATTTGTCAGCCAATTCCAATACGCTGGCGTCGACCAACGATGGCACCGGCAGCGTGGCATCGATCGCATCGGTAACAGGGCCGGGGCGATTCTCCCGCATCGGCGCGGACAACGTTGGAGATACGCTGACGGCAAACCACTCATTTGAAATGGAGACTTTTGGACTGAATTTCTTCAAAGAGTTGAAGTTTCCCATCTCAAGATTGAACGGAAAATTCGGTTTCATGTACGCCAACGTGGCCCAGTCGTTGCTGGTTGACGTAAATGACGGGGTCGGAACTCCCATCGGTGGTCTGAACAATACGACTGACTTCCGCGGTTACGGGCCGCAGTTTGCGCTGGAGTACTTTCGTCCGGTCGGCCATACGCCGCTGACGCTGGTGACCAGTTTCGGTGGTAAAGGTCTCTTCGGGCGTCGCGATCAATTTGTCAATAACGACGCCGCAGGTGTGGTGCGTCGTTTTGGGGCTGACGAGTTCATTACGGTTATCGATTTTGCTGGCGGTGTTCAGATGAAGAAGATGGTCGCTGATGGACGCTACTGGACCGCCAAGGTTGGCTACGTACATCAGACGTGGCTGGGAGGCGGAACTGCGGTCGATCCGCAGGGCGACTTCGGCATCAACGGGTTCGCGTTCGGCATCGGATATAATCGCTAGATCCGCAGTGCTGTCCCAGGCAGGGTGGCATTAACGATTGCGCGGGATGAGCGGGCAGGAAATCTGCTTTTGCCATGGCGGCATGCAAGAAACGCGCCGGAGCGATTGAAATTGGCTGCCAGAGAATGACAATATGTTTTTCAAACCACCTTCATTTCTCTCGTAGCTCAGGATTTCCCGATGGCCGATTCGTCCGCAACTCGTTCCGATGGTTTCAACACGCCTGTTATGATCCTGCTGGTGTTGAACCTCTTGGCAACCATCGCCATGTTGGCGCATGTGGTGTACTACATTCCGGAAAGCGGCTCCAGTTCAAGCGCATCTGCCGAACCGCAACTCGTTACCAATTTGCTGGTTGACGGTGTGCGCCACATCGGAATGGGACCCAACGGGGTCGAACTGGAAATGATGGAACTGAACGACAACACCCCTTCTGGTGCGCCACGCGTCATGCAGACGGTGACGATGAGTCAGGAAGCGTTTCTCAAGACACTGCAGCGCATGAGCCTGTTGCGTGACCGGATGGTCGAAAAAGAGCTAGTGCGTGAAGTTGAGTGATTCGATTCGCGGGAACTTTGAACCACCGCGTCTGCTGAGATAGAGCCTGTTTCACTTGAAAGTTGCAAACTTGTCTTTACAATCGTTAGATCAAAAGCCTTCCCGCACGTTGCTCACTAGGATCCCGCGATGACAGATTCAGATACCGGCCAAATCGACAACGTGATGCAAGAAGACAGGCTATTTCCTCCATCGGTTCAGTTTCGCAAAAATGCATCCATCGCGTCGATGGACGATTATCAGAAACTCTATGACGCGGCCAAGAATGATCCTGATAAATTTTGGGGCGACACGGCGAAAGAGGAACTGCACTGGTTTGAACCTTTTGGCACCGTCTGCAAACACGATGGCAGCCAGGTCGAGTGGTTCGTTGGTGGCAAAACGAACATCTCTTATAACTGTCTCGACGCAAACATCGAGGCTGGCAACGGCGACCGGATCGCGATCATCTGGGAGGGCGAACCGGGCGATACGCTAACGTTGACCTACCGGCAACTGCACGCCGAGGTCTGCAAGTTTTCTAACGCGCTCAAAGGTCTGGGCGTTGGCCTTGGTGATGTGGTTTCGATCTATATGCCGATGACGCCGGAACTTGCGATCGCGATGCTGGCCTGTACGCGCATCGGAGCGATTCACTCGGTGGTTTTTGCTGGGTTCTCTGCCGAAGCGATTGCTGACCGAAACAACGACGCATCTGCAAAAGTGCAGATCACCAGCGACGGACTTTTTCGCCGTGGTAAAACGTTGCCGCTCAAAGAGACCGTGGACGCGGCGCTTGAGAAATCGCCAACCGTTGAGTGTTGTATTGTTTTGCGGCGCGCTAAAAATGATGTCAATATGAAAGAAGGCCGTGATCATTGGTGGCACGAACTGATGGCGGATGCCCCAGCCGACTGCCCCGCCCTGCCCTTGGACAGCGAGACGACTTCATTCATCCTCTACACTAGCGGCTCGACTGGAAAACCAAAAGGCATTCGGCATACGACCGCCGGCTACAATCTTTGGACCAAGAAGACCTTTCAGTGGGTGTTCGATTGGAAACCGGAGGACGTTTACTGGTGTACGGCCGATTGTGGCTGGATCACTGGACACAGTTACGTTGTTTACGGTCCGATGAGCAATGGTGCCACTTGCATGATGTACGAGGGAGCGCCAAACCATCCGGAGCCGAATCGGTTTTGGGACATTGTAGAACGCCATAAAGTGACGATTCTGTATACGGCACCGACGGCGATTCGCGCCTTCGTAAAATGGGGCGACGAGCACATCGACAAGCACGATATCAGTAGTCTGAGATTGTTGGGAACCGTCGGCGAAGGAATCAATCCCGATACGTGGATTTGGTACCACGAAAAAATCGGCGGCGATAAGTGTCCGATCGTCGATACTTGGTGGCAGACGGAAACCGGGGGCATCATGATGAGTCCGCTTCCGGGAGCGACGGCGACCAAGCCCGGAAGTTGTACGTTGCCGCTTCCCGGAGTGGTGCCGGTGATCATCGATGAATCACTGAAACCTGTCGAAAAGAATCATGGCGGTATGCTGTGTGTTTCCCAGCCGTGGCCAGGCATGTTGCGCGGCATCTGGGGAGACGACGCACGGTTTGAAGAGCAATATTGGAAAACGTTCCCGGGGAATTACCTGACCGGCGACAATGCGCGCATCGATGACGACGGTTACTATTGGATCATGGGGCGAATCGATGACGTGATCAACGTTTCGGGCCATCGGTTGAGCACCATCGAGGTTGAAAGTGCATTGGTCTCTCACGAAAATGTGGCCGAATGTGCTGCCGTCGGTAGACCACACGATCTAAAGGGGCAAGCGATTTGTGTGTTTGTTACGGCTAAGGATGCAGATGCCGGAGATGAGCTTCGAGATGAATTGCGATTACACGTACGAAAAGAGATTGGTGCGTTGGCGGTTCCAGATGACATTCGTTTCACCGATGCCCTGCCAAAGACACGCAGCGGGAAAATCATGAGGCGGCTACTACGCGACGTGGCTGCCGGTCGCCAAGCTGCCGGAGATGTAAGTACGTTGGAAGATCTCAGCGTACTGGCCAAATTAAGCGAGGATCAGAAATAGCATGATCGCAGAAAATAGTGAGCCGGGTGATCTGCCGGACGATGACTTCGACAAAAAATCAGATGACGATTCCTTGGACGATTCCTTGGTGGAGGGCCAGTACGAGGATGAGGAATTTGAGGACGAAATCTATGAAGATCAGCCGAGTCCAGAAGAGAGAGAGATTCTTGGACCAGCCAAGAAGCGGCGAAGAATGTTCTGCGGGAACTGTAACCGCATGGAGACCCACCGTCGTGCCCATCGTAAGTCTTGGTTCGACTCTTATGTGACGGGGATGACTTTCGGTTTGAACCGTATTTTTGGCCCATTTAAGTGCACGTGTTGCGGGTTCAATCGTTGGATCATCAAGATCACGCGCGACGGTCTCAAATAACGTTGTGCTAGCGAGTTTCGATTCAGGTTGTCAAAGCCGGGTGATACTGGCAGACTTTCAAACTTAATTAGGCGCAAGTGCGGTCCAATGACGGAGATTGGCTGCTTGGCCAGTGATTTCATCAGGGACGATGTTATGGGTAAACGCATTCCGCTCTCCAACGGCCGCCGTTTGATCGACGATGTGATTCACATCTCCAACAAGATGCCAATGGCCGCGTTTTCCGCCGATTGGGATGTCGCTCAGATCTCGAAACTGCGCCGTATGACGCGGCCCAAGATTTCTTGGAACGTTCTGATGATGAAGGCGCACGCGATCGTGTGCCAGCAACGACCGGAACTCAGACAATGCTACGTTCGGTTCCCGTGGGCTCACTTGTACCAGCACCACCAAAACGTCTGCATGATGACCATCGGACGTGAGCACCAAGGCGAGGAGCGTTTGTTCTTTGCTCGTTTTAACGAACCTGACAATCAGACCTTGGTCGAACTTCAGGAGCAGTACGACAAATATCGAAAAGACCCGATCGAGGACATCAAACAGTTCCGGCACCAGATTAATTTTGCAAGGTGTCCGCAATTCGTTCGCCGGTTTGGTTGGTGGGTGCTGTTCAACATGTGGCCCCAAAAACGCGCCAGTCATATGGGAACCTTTGGGATGAGCATCTCGGGGTACAAGGGTGCTAGAGCCAACGGGCATTTAGGCTTTAACGCCACGATTCTTGGAACCGATCCGACACCCAAGAAAGGAATGGCGCACATGGTGCTGACTTTTGATCACAATATTCTCGACGGTGCTCCGGCCATTGAAGTGTTCATGGAAAGCCGCCGTATGTTGGTAACCGCCGTCGCCAAAGAACTGGCTAACATGGCGGGCGTCAACCAAAACACACTTGAGCCACTCTCTCCAGAAGAGATCGAGAAGATCAAAATCAACTTCGAAGCGCAAAAGCAGCAACGTGAGGCCGAGAAAAAGCTTAGCCGCAAGGAGAAACGCGCGTTGACCGAGGCCCGCAACGCGGCATGACCTCCCAAATTTGTCGCTTCTCCAACCTCGCCGCTTCTCCAACCTTCGCCCCCGCCCAAACGCGCGTTGGCTAACTGCAAAACTGTCGAATACATTCGTAAAGTTGCTCGGGTGTCTGCGCCGAACGCAAGTCCGCGAGGCATTGGTCGTTGAGCGCCATCCGGGAAAGTTGCGATAGGATTTCCAGATGGACCTGCCGATCGGCAGGAGGTCCCATCGTGAAGAAACAAATATCGACCTTGGCTCCGTTGGGGGCACCAAAATTGACTTCATTTGCAAGCGTGTAAACGGCTATTGTCGAACTGCCCGTTGGAGCGCGAGACAACGTCGCGTGCGGCATCGCGATGCCATTGCCGACCGAAGTAACTTGCATCTGTTCACGCTCCCATAAGGCCGTACTAATGATCAGCGGGCTGATTCTATCATCAAACTCTCCCGCCATTTCCTCGGTCGCGAGTCGGAACAGCTCTTCTTTCTTTTGAACCTTGACCTTGGTTTTAATGGAATCTACCGAGATGTACTTCATCAGGTCAAAGTCACTTTTGGAGTCGCGATGAACGACGTCGAACGCATCGTGAGTTTGTTCGCTGGGCGTCTTCAACCACAGCACGCTGCAAGCACTGTTGCGCGTCAGCAGATCTTTCTCGGTGCCGAAAAGCCGTGTCGAAAAAGTACGCGGTGGCGGAGCGCCCATCACCAGTAGGTCAAATCTTTCAGTCGCTTTTTCAATGGCAGACATTTCGCTGGCACCAGCGAGCTGGACCATCTCGGTCTTGTTCACGCAGAGATCGCGCAGCTGATCAACATAGTCAACTTTCGCCTGGACGTTTATCGGCTCCTCGTTCTCATTCACGAAACAAATGAAACTCAAATCAGCGTTGTAGATGTCAGCCAGATGGTCAGCAGTCGTGACCACCAATGAGTCATGCGGTCCCGGTTCGGCAAACACCATGATCTTGCGGATGTAGCGCACGCCAGCGTCCTTGAACACGGCAAGATTGCACGGAAGATGATCTTGAAGCCAGCCAAGTTGATTTTGGAAGGTGATTCCTTTGGTACGTCGCGACGCGGACTCCATCACCACCCACTCGCAGTGCAATCGATCCGCAACGTTGTGGATCGTCTTGACGACGTCGTGAGAAACCGTGGTGTTGTACTCTAAATTCACGTCTTCTTCCTCGGCCATCACATGGATGCGGCGGCTGAGAGCAATCGAAAGATGATCCTCTTCAAGGACGTCAGACAAAAGCAGCTGCTCCGGAACTTCGGTCACGTGCAGAACTTCAAGCTTACGATGGTGAGCAAGGGCGGCTCCCATTTCGACTAGCGTCTCGGGAGAACGTTCACTACCGAACAGCGGAACCACAACGGCGGCTTCGCCGGGCAGTTCATCATCTAGATCGTGCGGCGCTTCGTCGTCGACTTCTTCTTTTCCTGCTCCAACGAGATCGGTACGTCGCCCCATTCGCCCAACCACGCCCAAACGTGATGTTTGATGGCGACCATAAGCCAGATAGGACGCTCCGCCGATAAGACAAATGCCCGTGATTGCAATCAGACTCGTCAGTCCCATCGACCACAACAAGATGGCACCAGTCAGAATACCAATGATTTGAATAATCGGATAAAACGGAGCTCGAAATTTTGGTTGATACCAAGTCGCAGCACTCTCGCGTAACACGATGACCGTTCCGCAAATAAACATGAAGGCCACAATCATAAATGCGCTGGCCAGTTTCGCGATATTCTCAATCGGGAGAAACAAAATGCTGATCGCCATCGTCACAGCAGTTAGCAAAATACACCAGACAGGTGTTTTGAAGTTCTCGTTGATCTCATGGAGCTTTTCAGGCAATAGCTGATCGCGGCTCATCGCAAAAGGAAACCTTGAAGCCGCTAGTAAACCTGCTACGGACATCGAAGTCATCGTCAAGACGGCAAACACGGCTGCGATGTAGCCAACAACCGGCCCGCCGAGAATCGTAGCCATGGTATAGATCGGATGTAAGTCGGGTTCGTAGCTTCCGTCAGTCTTATTGTAGCCGCTCAGCTCTGTGTGAGGCACGTTGGCAACCAAGACGAACACCACAAAGACGTAGATGCACATCACAAGGATCCACGATATCAAAATGCCTAGCGGCAGATTGCGCTCGGGATTTTTGACCTCTTCTGCGATGGCAGCGACTTTGGTGACACCCGCGTAGGAAACGTAAACGAACGCGGCAGCTGCGATGAAACCGGTGGTGCCTTTTTTAAATCCATCCTCGAAATTGCTCCACTCCACCGTCGAGACACCGTACAACGACATGATGATCAGCAACACCAGCACGACACCCACGATCACTTTTTGAAGCTTACCGATGATACTCACGCCAACGATGTTCAGCCCAGTGATACAAACCAGTAAAGCGAGTGCCACTGGTTTCTCGGGCACCACCACCAGCACCGACAGGTAAGCCGAAAAACCGATGAGTGCAAAAGCGCTTTTTAGCAACAGAGACAGCCAGAGCCCGATTCCTGATACGGTTCCCGCCAAGGGGCCAAAGGCTCTTTCGAGATAAACGTAAGTGCCACCAGAAGTTGGCATCGCGGTGGCCAGTTCGGATTTCGACAATGCCGCGGGCAAGACGCCCAGCCCGGCGGCTAGGTAGGCCAGCCAAACCGTGGGCCCTGTTTTAGCTGCCGCTAGACCGGGAAGTACAAAAATGCCGCTCCCCAGCATCGCACTGATGCTGATCGCGACTACGGCGCTAAGGCCGATGCTTCGTTCGAGTGATTTCATGGTTCATCCATCCGATGTCAAATGCACCCTATATGATACTGCACAATAGGGGCTGCGATGCAGGGGGGGCTCAGAACGGACCCTGCGCACAGAACAGGTGTCGCTCGCAGATTGGCAACTACGGGGTAAATTTGACCCGAAACGCGTAAGCCGCTTCACAAGGTTTAAGGTCGTCGGTTGCTACGACGAGCGCTTCGTCAGTTCGTGGCCATTTAATCTGGCATGAACCGCTGATGAACTCCAACGACGCGATTGGCCGAGATTCGTAAGGGTTGCCTTATTCCACTCAAGCCCTTTGTTGTAGTAGTACGCCATGATTTTCTTGTGTACAGGTTCGAAACCGGTTTCATCAAGTCCAAAGTCAAACCAGAGAATGTACGGTTGATACTGATCGACGATGTCAGTTGTTCGATCCCACCAATGATCGAGGAATTCTTGAGTTGGATGATCTTCGGCCGGGACTGGCTTTCCGTACAAGTCCTCAAACGCTGCATCGTTGGTGTCAAAAGTTGGGTCCCACTTGGGATAGAACTCTCGGTTCCATGCGAAGTCAGATGATAACCCGACTTTCAGGTCCTTCGTTCGCGCTTCGTCGACCAGCAAACGCATCACGTCTTTCTTTGGCCCAACATCGACGACGTTCCACGGGTGTGTTTGGAGGCATACATCGCATAGCCGTCGTGCACCTCTGCAACAGGCACGATGTATTTAGCCCCGGATTCTACGAACAGCAAAACCACTCGGGGCACTTGTACCGACTGCGGATAGAATCCAAGTCAGCTTCGTAGCGAAACTCGTCTTGAGCGTGAACTGAGCCAGCCAAGAAGGCAAAACAAAATGCAATTATAGGCATTTGTTGTTTGAAAATCATGGTTAGTCAAAGGTAAAGAATCTGAGTAGAAACCCAGCGGTTGGGCCAAGCTGAAATGACCAGTTGTGCGGAGTGAATTTCGCCAGAAATCCTTGGCCGTTCAAAAAGTCTGGCGAATCCCTCTACAGGTCAACTCACCTCTGGAATACCACTAGGCAAATGGCATCAACGTAAAACACAGGTCTATCGTTTTAACGAGTAGGCGTCCAAGCTGTGATCCCGTTGGCGCATAGCGTCCCGTACCGCCGGATCGCGTTCAGGCGGCTTTAAGCTCTTGGTGCTCTTGGTTTGGGATTACTTTGCTGAGAATACCTTTG
>CALKXO010000301.1 GCA_938003615.1 uncultured Pirellulaceae bacterium
CCCGAAGGGGCGTTTCGTTTCGCTTGCGAGACATTGGAGCGCTCAACTCTCGAGCCAGCAGATCGCCTAACTGATCGCCTAACTGAGCGCCTTGGGACTCGATTGCTGCCAAGGGAGAGACGAAGTCGTCTTCCCAGGAAACTTCATCCAGCTCATCGGCGAGTTCGCGCGTCAATACCCTGATTTTCGCCTCGATTTCTTCTCTAGTTGCCATCCCTGTCTTACCCAGTCAGATCCATTTTGAAACAAACCGACTATTCCTATAGTCAGTTTCCAGACCGCATTGTGTCAAAACAGAGAAAACACGCAAACCGCGACTTACACCCAGCAGGCGAAACACTGGCTGATTCGTATTGTCCAATTTTTGGGTATTGGCTACACTACTTTGTGAAATATTGCAGGGAGTGGCAATGCAAAATTTGGAATTAAAGGAAACATGGATGTTGCCTTACGGAAAACAGACAATTGATGCGCAAGATGTAGAGGCCGTGCTGGCCGCGATTAGCAGCAGCATGCTGACCACCGGTCCGGCAGTCTCACAATTTGAAGCGCGTCTGGCCGAAGCAACACGCTCAACTTCCGCCGTCGCCGTCAGCAGTGGAACGGCTGCACTCCATGCCGCCTTCGACGCGATCGGTATCACCGCAGGCGACGAAGTGATCGTCCCCGCTATTACCTTTGTGGCGACTTCCAATGCAGTCATCTATTGCGGGGGAACGCCCGTATTTGCAGACGTCGATCAGGACACGTTGTTGGTCGATCCCATCGATGTCGAACGCAAGATAACCCCACGCACCAAAGCCATCGTTGCGATGGACTATGCCGGCCAACCGTGCGACTACGATCGCTTGAGAGCGATTGCGGACAAACACAATCTGATCTTGGTCGCCGACAGTTGCCATTCGTTGGGCGCTTCTTTCAAATCACACCCCATCGGCAGCGTTGCTGACCTGACCTGTTTCAGTTTCCATCCAGTCAAAGCCATCACGACATGCGAAGGTGGTGCGACAACCACCAACGACTCGGAGCTGGCAGCGCGCATGAAACGATTCCGATCTCACGGCATCGACAACACCCACAGCCAACGCACCCAAGCCGGCACGCACCAATACGACATGCTTTCGCTAGGATGTAATTACCGAATCAGCGATTTGCAATGTGCGTTGGGCGTCTCCCAACTGAACAAGCTTCCGGCATTCATCGACGCTCGGGAGAACATTGCCAAACTCTATCAACAACAGTTTGCCGACATTCCGTTTGCCAATTTGCTGACGCAAAAGTCCTCTAGAACAAGCGCCAATCATTTGGTCGTGATGAAATGGGATCACCAAGCATCCGGAGTCAGCCGGGACGAGTTATTCCAGCACCTCCGCAACGAGCAGATCGGCGTCAATGTTCACTATCGGCCGGTCTACCAGCACTCGTGGTACCAGAATCGATTCGGCCAGAATCTGAGTTGCCCGAACAGTGATGCTGTCTATCAGCAGATCGTTTCACTGCCTGTATTTCCACTGATGCAAGAAATCGATGTTTACCGCGTCGTCAAAACCATTCGGCAATTTGCGACAGCGCTCACCCCACAAGCCATCACGCGAAGACCTGCTCCTCTCACTGCCGCTGGTTAAAACAATCGCTCATTGTCGCGCACAAACTGAAACTTCGTCCCATGAAAAACGTCGCCATCATCCAAGCTCGACTGGGAAGCACTCGGCTTCCCGCGAAAGTTCTGCGCGACATTCAGGGATACACGATGCTACAACGCGTCGTTAGGCGCGTAAAACGATGCCAATACGTCGATCAAGTGGTCGTTGCCACATCAGACGAAGCCGTGGACAAACCGCTAATTAAATACTGCCAGGATGAGGGCTTTGACGTCTTCGCTGGCTCTCATCTGAACGTCCTTACGCGTTACACCGACGCTGCGATCGCCTACCAGGCCGATAACATCATACGTATCACAGCCGATTGTCCGCTGATCGATCCGGGCGTTGTCGACCAAGTCATCATTAAATTGATGGGCGACCCTTTTCTTGACTATACGTGTAACTTCTTCCCATTTCGGCGTTATCCGCGCGGTTTGGACGCAGAAGCCTTTACCCTCAAAACGTTGCTGTTGGCCGATAAAATGGCCATTGACCCTCCGGAGCGCGAACACGTCACGCTTCAAGTCTATCGTAATCCATCGCTATACAAGATCGGCAGTGTCCAACCACGCGCAGACCATTCTTCGCTGCGTTGGACCGTCGATACAATGGACGACCTGAGGCTGGTGAACAGTATTTACCAGTACTTTGGGTCACGCCGTTTCCGTTGGCAGAATATCGTCGATGCCTATGCTGAAAATCCACATTGGCTGGCGATCAATCAAAACACCACTCAAAAACGAGTCGCCTAAAATGAACGCACCCACGAAATCGAACGCCCCATTTTCAGTGCTAGTGCGCACCGACGCCAGTCCCACCATCGGCAGCGGACATCTGATACGTATGCTCGCCCTCTCTTCGGCTTGCCGACGCACAGGAGCCGATGTCACATTTCTCTCCGGTGAAATGCCAGCTACGTTACGGAAAAAAATCAGCGACGCGGGCTGCCAACAACATCAACTCAACTTCGCGCCGGGCAGTTCTGAAGATGCGGCTTTCACCGCAGATTTTGTCGGATCCGGCAATTTCGATTGGACTATTCTCGATGGCTACCATTTTGACGACGCCTACCAGCAACAAATCCGTCAGCAATCGACACGTTTGATGGTGGTCGACGACTACGGCCACGCCGAGCATCACAACGCCGATCTGATACTCAATCAGAACGCTTACGCCGACCGGTCTCGCTACAGCGCGCTAAAATCAACCGACGTCCTGTGCGGACTGAAGCATACGTTGCTGCGTCCCGAGTTCAATACGCAGCCCTTGGATCAGCCCGCTCGGAAAAACGCTCGTTTCAATATTAAACGAATTCTAGTGACCTTCGGCGGCAGCGACGTAGAAGACTGGACACAAGCCACACTTCGCACACTGTTACAATTACAATTGGCAACCACTTCACAAACGGTCGCCGACGTGGTCATTGGTGCAAACTACGAACATGAAAAAGGGCTGGCCCAGTTCTGTCGCGACGCGGGAATGAATGTGTTTATTCACCGTAACGTCGATCGCATGGACGCGCTGATGCATCAAGCCGACATTGCCAT
>CALKXO010000302.1 GCA_938003615.1 uncultured Pirellulaceae bacterium
TGGTGCTTGCCGAGCATCCAGTAGGGTGGGTCGCCCGAGTTTCGCGACAGCGGAAATCAGACCCACCACCGCACTCTGTTTCCTACAATTGGTGGGTCGGCGCAATTACGCTGCGCGTTTCATTGGCTTGACGCCACCCTATTTGTAGATCACTTTCGTCAGACGCACCACCAGTCAATCACAACCTCGGTGTGCCAAGCTTGGAACAGAAAGGCCGCTGGGATCTTGCACCACAACTCCCGTTTTTTAACACCCTAGGGTTGGGGCACTCGTCTCGAGTTCCCCCTCTTTCACCGACATCCGGAAGTCTTGTCGATTTCAGCATCGGAAATTAAAGCATCACGAAAAATGGGCTCCAGACCGAAGATTTCGCTGTTTCCCAGCTAATTCTCCCCGTTTAGGTTTCGCCGACCGGTACGACACCCAAAAAGGGTCGAATATCTGCCCGAAAAAAGCCCACAGGGACGTTTGACTATTGACCCAATTTACTGGAATCCTCTATTCTAAACGAGTTATTCAAAGGCTCGGTCGGCATCATATTGGTGCAACAAACCGTGCGGATGAGTTAACACTATCAAAACAGGTAAACACCCAAGCATTTTTTGAGAAGGAGGCCGATTCATGGCGTCGGTCGAAGAAAGAGTTGTCGATATCGTTGCTGAGCAACTTGGCGTAGATAAAGACAAAATTAAACGTGAATCAAACTTCGTAAATGACCTTGGAGCCGATTCGCTCGACACAGTCGAGTTGGTGATGGAGTTGGAAGAGGAATTCGATATCAACATCGCTGATGATGCTGCCGAGAAAATTCAGACTGTAGGCGAAGCTATCGCACACATCGATAGCTCATCAGCATCTGCATAGAACACGTTGGGAATACCACTCAATCGTTTTATTTGACCGCCGTTGCTTCTCTGTAGCGGTGGTCAATTTTGTTTGGACATCGGCATCTGAGCACCGTCCGCTTTCGTTTGGACGCTATCCATTTCGCCAATGCTGCCGCAACCGCCGTCCTGCCCGGTTACCGCAGGCTGCTGTTTTCATCAACTGTCAGGCCGTTCAAGATTCACGAGTGCAATAATGAAGCGTAGGGTCGTCGTTACCGGTTGGGGAATTTTGACCTCGTTAAGCTGCGAAGTTGCTGATTGCTGGAACCGCGTTGTCAACGGAGAAAGCGGCATCCACGGGATCGAATTGTGCGACGTCTCCGATATCAAAGTGACTATCGGAGGCGATCTACACGACTGGAACTGCCGCGATCTGGTCGGTTCCAAAGAAGAGAAAAAACTCGACCGCTTTTCTCAGTTCGCCATCGCAGGTGCTGAAGATGCCATGAAGTCGTCTGGTTTGGATCTCGAATCTGAATCCGACCTGACTCGTTTTGGTTGCGTTCTTGGATCGGGCATTGGTGGCATGGCTACCATCTCTGAACAAATGGAACGCTTGATCCTCAAAGGCCCCAAACGCGTTTCTCCGCTGACGATCCCCAAGCTGATGCTCAATGCGGGTGGTGGAAACATTGCGATTCGCTATGGTCTCCGCGGGCCAAACTACAGCGTCGCGACAGCCTGTGCCAGTGCTGCAAACGCAATGGGTAATTCGCTCGTCCACATCCAAAATGGCACCAGTGACATGATGGTCACCGGTGGCAGTGAAGCGGCGATGACGCGTATGGGTGTCAGTGCTTTTGCCAACATGCGTGCCTTGTCTACGAGGACCGACGAGCCCACCAAAGCCAGCCGACCGTTTGATTTAGATCGCGATGGTTTTGTTTTCGCTGAAGGTGCAGGAATTTTGGTCTTTGAAGAACTTGACAGAGCCAAAGCACGTGGTGCTGAAATCCTTGGCGAAGTTGTCGGTTTCGGTACGTCATGTGATGCGGGTCACATTACTTCTCCTGACGAACAAGGTGTCGGCGCCGCCCAAGCGATGCAATCGGCACTCCTCGACGCCGAACTCAATGCTGAAGACATCGACTACATCAACGCTCACGGAACCAGTACACCATTGGGGGACAAGGCTGAGACGCGCGCGATCAAAACTGTTTTCAAGGAACAAGCGCACAAGATCAGCATCAGTAGCACAAAAAGCCAGCTTGGCCATTCGCTGGGAGCCAGCGGCGGCATTGAATTGATTCTCGCCATCAATGCCCTACGCAGTGGTGTCGTACCGCCCACAATTAACCTCGACACGCCCGATCCTGATTGCGATCTGGACTACACACCCAATCAAGCCAAAGAGCGCAAACTGACTTACGCGATGAGCAACAGTTTTGGGTTTGGCGGACACAACGCGTCCGTGATCGTTAAGAGGTTTGAGGACTAAGTTGAGCTTCGGTGGGAAGTTTTCGGTGTGAATCGATTCGAACACGTTTAGAGAGCCCAAGGTGGCATCGCCCATGAGCGCACTGATCCAAATTCGCAAAAACGTGCCCAGCGGCACGATCATTCTTAACCGCCCCGAGCGTAAGAATGCAATCAGTCGCGTCATGATCGCCGAACTCCAGCAGGCTTTCGACGATTTCCTGCAGGAACGTACCGTAAAAGCAGTGATTCTTACCGGCAGCGGCGATATCTTCTCCGCCGGATCAGATCTTCAGGAAATCACCGATACTGCACAGACTGCCGACTTCTTTCAGACGTGGTATGACGAAAGTCAACAACTGAAAACTCTGATCGAGACGATCCTTCGTTTTCCCAAACCCGTTATCTCAGCGATCAACGGGCCGGTAATGGGAACCGGTTTGGCCATGATGCTGGCCACAGACATCGTGGTCGCCAGCGATAGTGCGTCGATTCAGTTTCCTGAATCGCGATTGGGACTTAGCAGTGGAATGACGACGCCCTTGATGTCGTTCCGAATTGGAACGGGAGTCGCGTCAAGCGTGCTGCTGTCAGGTCAATCAATGGATGCATCTGTCGCCGGTGGCCTCAATCTGTTTCACGAGACCGTTGCGAGTGACTTTGTCTGGGCGCGATGCCAAGAACTAGCCGTCGCCTGTGCCAAAGGCGCGCGTGAATCTCATCAGCTGACCAAACAGATGATTAATGAGACAATCGGGGAAGCAATGCTGACTCAATTGAGTATAGGAGCGGCCAACACGGCCGCCGCACGCACCACGGGCGCCGCCAAAGAAGGGATAGCAGCCTTCTTGGAGAAACGAGAACCTGACTGGGACTCGATGCCACAAGTCTAGTCACGTAGTAAGAGTTTAGTCTGGCGATCGTCACGTAACTCGGGGCTCCGCGAATATACGTAGCTCGGCACGTTGAAAACCAGCCCCACATGGAGCAGGATTTCAACCTGCTAGTTCCCCCGTAAATCGCCGATATTGATCGGCGTTACCTGCCGTTTTGAACTCTGGTATACTCTCGGCTCCCCAATCAACTGCCATAGTCAATTCCCCAATTGCCTTAGTCAATTCCATTTTGGCACCATTTTTGGCCCACTCATGACGCGCGAACCGATTCTCTCCAACAAATCGAATCCCAAGGAAGACGGTACGCCCAAACGCGAACCGATTCTTTCGAATAAACCCAATCCCGAAGACGATGATCCGCACTTGCGGCCGATGAAGATGTCCGAAATGATCGGCCAAAAAGAGATCATCGCCCGCCTAAGCATCGCCATCGACGCCGCCAAACAGCGTAGTGAAGTACTTGGCCATATTCTGTTCGACGGACCGCCGGGATTGGGGAAGACAACGTTCGCCCACTGCATCCCCAATGAATTGGAAGTACCGGTCGATCTGCTTTCTGGCCCCAGCCTCAAAGCCCCCAAAGACCTTGTTCCAAGTTTGACGAATCTGCGTCCAAAACAGGTTCTGTTTATTGACGAAATTCATCGCATTCCAAAAGCAGTCGAAGAATACCTTTACACGGCGATGGAAGACTTCCGAATCGACCTAATTCTTGGCGATGGTATCAACGCGCGTACGCACAATTTTAAACTTCGTCCGTTTACGTTAATCGGCGCAACCACACGTGCCGGAATGTTGACGCAACCACTACGTGATCGATTCCAAATCCGCGAACATTTGGATTTCTATACGCTGGCTCAGCTGGGTGAATTAGTAAAACGAAATGCAGCCAAACTGAAAGTCGATATCACCGAAGAAGCCGCGTTAGAGGTCGCCTCCCGTTCTCGCAGCACGCCACGAATCGCCAACAACCGCCTGCGGTGGGTCAGGGATTACGCGCAAAGCCGCGCTGACGGTAAAATCAGTTTGACGGTCGCTCAAGAAGCATTGAAGATGGCTGAGATCGATGAACAGGGCCTCGACCGATTGGACCGCAAGTATCTGGACACACTGATTCGGATCTGCATGGGCGGACCAACGGGAATTGAGACGATCGCCGCAACGATGAATGCATCGGTTGATACATTAGCCGACGAGATCGAGCCGTTTCTATTGCGAAGCGAAATGATTCTTCGGACCCCGCGCGGTCGCATTGCGACCGCCAAAGCGTTTGCTCACCTGAACATCAACCCGCCGGCAAACGTCGCGTTTCAAAGCGGCGGATTGTTCGGCAACGAGGAATAGTAAACTTTAAACTTTTCAATCTC
>CALKXO010000303.1 GCA_938003615.1 uncultured Pirellulaceae bacterium
CCCGTCGCTATTGATGGCTTGTTGGCTCCTTACAACAATTGGAACAACCGTGTCGCCACTTATAAATTTGTCAAAGACATACCGTTGTCTCCCTCGCATCGGACGTGGAAAGTGTTGGAAGAAATCGAAGCGGGACTCAGCAGCGTCAAAGACTTGCCGATTCAATTGATCTGGGGCATGAAGGACTGGTGCTTTCGCCCTGAATGTTTGACGCGGCTTCATGAGCATTGGCCGACGGCGCAAGTTACGGAGTTCGAAGATGGTGGCCACTACATTGTTGAAGACAAAAAAGTAGAGATCACTCCATTGGTTAAATCGTTTCTCGAAAACAACCCGGTGCCGCGATGACAGGCAAGCCGATTTCGGAAAATGGCCTGCCGTTGACAGCGGGACAGATGGCGTCTTGGGTGTGCCAGTTGGAGGTCACAGCACCCAAGCCCGGCAATGTCCATCGCGCGGCAGATTTTGAAGACGTTACGCTTGGTGATTTTCTCTCCAGCGGCATTGCGTTGGGTAGCGCTATCGATGCTCAGCCTTCCTCGGCCGGCACTGGCGCGATGATACTCTCAGCGGTAGAACGAACCCATCTGGTGACAAAGACCAACACGAACTTGGGAATGGTCTTGTTGCTTTGCCCGTTGGCGAAACTGGTGCAACGTGAGCAGTCGATTAACCCACAATCCGTAGCTGCTGAAATTGAATCGATTGTTGGCGCGCAGAGTCAGTTCGTTTATCACGCGATCTCCAGAGCGCGAGCCGGCGGACTTTCACAGGTCGACGAATTTGATGTCAATGATGCCGGATCAGCACCGGAGAAGTTGATTGAGGCAATGGAAATTGCGAAGAACCGCGATATGGTGGCCAAACAATACTGTTGCGGTTACGCGCACGTGATCGATTTCGTTTTACCAGCGATTGAAGAGGGGCTGGTGCGGTTTGGTAAGATCTCTCCAGCCATCGTTTGGGCGCACGTGAAAACGATGGCGCGGTTCCCAGATAGCCTGATCAGTCGGAAATTGGGCGATGCTGTTGCCAGAAAATCGGCTGCCATGGCGGCGCAATGCCTTGAACAATTGACCAACGCAGACGACGATGACTTTTGGCGGTCCGTTGGCGATCTAGATTTCTGGTTGCGAAGTGACGGACATCGAAGGAATCCGGGAACGACGGCTGATCTGATCGCAGCTGCACTGTATGTTGGCTTGGCCAATGACCACTTTGAGATGCCAATAGACTAGAGGACGTTGCAGGTCTCAGATTTCTGAAAGTAGCACAATTTCGCACCACTCTCCAAGTCCATTTTCACCGTACTGCTATAACTCGGAGCGTCGTGCCACTATAGGCTTGCGATGCCGTTAAAATAATTTTTGGTCGCCCATGACGAAGTCCGGCGACATTTTCAACAGGAGTGTTATCGATGGCGTCTTCTCAGGCTCCCAACTACTGCGTCGCGTTGGAAAAGGACAATCTCGTCTTCAGTGCTGCCCACTTCATTACGTTTAACGGTGATGTTTGTGAACAGTTGCACGGGCACAACTACCGCGTCAAATGCAAAGTGTTTGGGCCATTGGACGAGAACGGCTACGTGATCGATTTCATTGCTTTGCGCGATACGTTGATGGAGATTATTTCGACGCTAGATCATCGGATGCTGCTGCCAACGAAACACCCGATGATAAAAGTTGTCAGCGAGGGCGAAGAAATTGTGGTTCGTTTCGAGAAGAAGCGCTGGGTGTTTCCGGTCGAGGATTGCGTGTTGTTGGAAATCGCCAATACGACGGCCGAACTGTTGGCCTGCCACATTGGAGACGCTCTGATTGAGCGTTTGAAAGAAAAAGTTTCAACGGATATTGATCGAATAGAGGTGGCGGTCGATGAGAATCGTGGCCAATGGGCGGTGGTGGCGTTGCCTTGGTAGGGCGTGGGAAAGCGCGTTTGATTTTTGAACGTGTCTGCGCAGCCCAGAACATTCTTCGTCCTTTAGCGCGTATCGATTGTAACGATTGTTCGGTAATTACAGTGCTGGAGCCTACTGTTTGCTCTCCAATCGCCCTGTCCTGCCCCAATGCACCAAGCTGTAACCTAGATTTCAGAACCTTATATCGACCGGATCCGCATTTTTGCACCGGCGCAAGTATTCTGATTCCAGACAGACACACCCATGATCGTCAAAGCTGACTCCACTTCTTTTTCCAATCCTGCCACCGAAGTTGAAACCGTGAAAACGCTTCACTTGATTAATGGTGAGCATTTCTCGGGCGCTGAGCGGGTGCAAGACTTGTTGGCATTGGCGCTCCCCGAATACGGATACGAAGTTGGGTTCGCCTGTCTCAAGCCGGGTAAGTTTCCAGAAGTTCGTAACTCGGATACTCCGCTTCATACACTGAAGATGAACTCGCGATTTAGCATTGGGTGTTTTCGCGATATCGTCGATCTTGCAAAACGAGATGACTATAGGATTCTCCATGCACACACCCCCCGCACGTTGATGATCGGCTCGCTGGCTGCTAGGAAACTTAAGTGCCCGTTGGTCTATCATGTTCACAGTCCGGTTGGCCGTGACAGTAATCGTGGGCTCATGAATCGACTCAATGGAGCGATTGAAAAGCTCAGTCTACGTCGGGTCAACAAAATGATCTGTGTTTCCAATAGTCTTGGCCAGTACATGGCGGAAATCGGCCACCCCTCGGAAAAATTGGCGGTCGTGCCCAACGGCGTCGAATTGGTAAATGATCTGGTGATTCCCACAGTGCCAACAGAGAACTGGACAATCGGGACGATGGCATTGTTCCGTCCGCGGAAGGGAACAGAAGTGCTGCTGGATGCGTTGAAGATTCTTAAAGACAACGATTCGCCCGTGTGTTTGCGTGCGGTGGGGCCGTTTGAAACAGAAGCTTATCAAAACGAAGTCTTTGCCAAAGTCGAGACACTTGGGATCGGTGACATGATCGAGTGGACTGGTTTTCAGACCAACGTTAACGAACAACTTGCTGCCATGGATGTTTTCGTTCTGCCAAGTCTCTACGGCGAAGGACTTCCAATGGTTGTGCTAGAAGCGATGGCTAATGCGGTTCCTGTGGTCGCCAGCAACGTCGAAGGAATTCCCGAGGCCGTGCGCGATGGCGTTGATGGAATGATCTTTGAATCTGGCAACGCAAAGGATCTGGCTGGGAAGCTCTCGTCGTTGGTCGGGAATGATCAGCTATGGGAGTCGATGAGTCGTTCATCGCTAGACCGCCAACGCACTAAGTTATCCAACCGAAGTATGGCTCAAGGTGTGGCAGATGTTTATGACAGCCTGCTAGTAGAGTAACGGCCCCCGAGCGTTCTAGATACCAACCCGAAGCGATAGAGCGCCAGTGAGCGAACCCGAATGCCAGCAAAAACACGCGCTGGTGCGTCGGGTTTGTATTGGCGCAACTTCAAAACTCGAACTGCCTTGCTTATGCCGCGCGGCGTTGCGTCGTGGGCAGTGGTTCTGCGGGCGTTGGGAATGAGAGAGTCGCCGGAATGCGGATCTGGGTTTGGATTACTGATTCGGCCAAATCGACTAATTTTTCAGCGTAATCTTTAAATCGGTATCTATCGAAGACGCGCTCTTTCGATTTCTCTCTGACCCCAGCGGCAATCTCTGGTTGATTCGCCAGCAGGCAAATGACGTTTGCTGCTTGGTCATAGTCTGCGTAAGGCACAATGAAACCTGCACCGTTGTCGATCGCCTCGGAGGCACCTCCTGAATCAGCAAATGTAATGACTGGTAGCGATGCTGCCATCGCTTCGTGGATGACGCATGGAAAAGGATCAACGCGCGACGACATCAAAAATGAATCCGCACCGACGAAGTAGGGTTCTACATTGTCGCGCTCGCCAATGAAATGCACGTGATCCCGAGCGGGAGTCTTGTCTAGGTCAAGCTGAACATAATGATAGGAAGAATGCGTCCAACGCGCTCCCTGGCCGACCCAAACGAAATGTACTGGCTTGTCTGCGTGGTTGTATTGAATGACGCGGCGAGCAATATTGGCGAAGTGATCGATGCCTTTACGAAGATCTAAGGTGCCGCAGCCTAAGACGATGAATGAGTTTTCCGGCAGATGAAGCTCTTTGCGGATCTGCGAATAAGCCAGTTCGCGCGTGATGCCTGTTCCAAAACTAGGGTCCAGCAATCCTTGAGAAAGAACGATTGACTTCGACTTCGGAATAAGTGTTTTTTCGTTAGCCGCTTCCCTCACCGCTTTGACGGGAAAGACGACGCGCTCGGCAATTTCATAGACGCTTTGGTAGTCTTCCTCGGAGTAGGACGATGGCAATTCGTGGACCAGCATGATGACTGGGATGTCGAGCGCATCCAACTCTTTGGCGATGAACCGCGATTCCATGCTGTTGCAGATGGCCAGCACTGGAAGGTTGTTTTTCTCACGTGCGATCACCTTAGCGACTCGTTTTCGGAGCTCCACCGTGTTCTCTTTTGGGAGGTTCAGACAATCGACGGTAGAGTGTTTCTCAAACTCTCCGGCTAGATGCCCACCGCTTTGCAGAATTGTTTCGCATTGGATGTCGCAGCTTCTGGCAAAGTGTTTAAGAATATTCAGGATGATTTTCGGAGCGCCAGTACGTGTCGCTTCGTGAGAGACAAACAGAACCCGCCGGCGCAGTGGTGCTTCGGGAGTACGATTCTTTTTTGAGCGTCGAAAAAATCTCATAGAGTGAGCCTGTTTTGAGAGTTACTCAACAGAGGAGGGAATTTGGAGGACAGTATCAGGCGCGTTGCGGCAAGGGAATATCAACCGGTGCGTTTCTGCTAGCGGGAGAGACCAAATTTGGTAAATGTCCGTATTTCGCTCTACGAGATACGGCGATTACGCACTTTTGGAGAAGAGATGCTGGAACTGCAAGCTGTTTGCGTCGGCCTCAGCCACGGAACTGTCATGTGCGATTCTTCCGTTTTGCATAACGATCACGCGATCGGCCAGTTCTAATGACGATCGGCGGTGGGTGATGATAATCGTCGTTCTTGATTTGATGAAATTGGCCAGTTCGCCGTGGATCAAGGTTTCAGTCTTCCCGTCGATTTGACTGGTCGCTTCATCAAGGATGAAAATGCGCGGGTCGGCCACGATCGCTCTGGCCATTGCCACGCGCTGGCGTTGCCCGGCCGATAATAGATTGCCATCGTCACCGATAGTGGTTTGATACCCGTCTTCGAATTTGTCGACGAAATCGGCCAGTTTCGCGATGCTGGCGGCATCGAGGATTTGTTCGTCGGTTGCATCACGACGGCCGTAAGCAATGTTCTCCCAAATCGTTCCTTGAAACAGGTGGGAATCCTGAGTCACCCAAGCGATCTGACGTCGCAGTTTTCGAGGATTGACCTCTTTCAAGTTGACGCCATCTATTTTGATCGTGCCGCGGTTGGGGTCATAGAACCGTGCCAGAAGATTGACGAGGGTGGTCTTTCCCGATCCGTTGCCTCCGACAATCGCGACGGTCTGCCCGTAGGGGATCGACAACGAGAGTTTTCGTAAAACAGGTTGCCGAGGTTTATAGCAGAAAATGACTTCCTGAAATTCGATGTTCTGTTGGTGCTCGGGCATTGGAGTCGGCGGTCGCGGGTAGCTGATTCGAGGTGGGATGTCGTAGGTCTTGAACAGGTTGTCACAGGCCGCGCCACCTCGGACCAGAACATTGACCACTTCTGTCATTTTGCGGACCGGGTCGCTGGCACCGGCCAACAGCGCGTAGAACAAGATAAGCTGGTTAGGCTTAAGCGGTGTATCAGTGATCTTCAGCCAATCACCAAACAAGTGAGTTTGGTTGTTTAGTACTAGCCATGCCCCCGCTAAAAGTGCGATGGAAATCGAGATGATACCCAACACCTCGGTAATCGGCCTCAACAGTGAATCATACAGCGAAATCCTCAGTGACATGTTGCACAGCAAATCGGCACAGGCTTTGAAGCGACGGCGCTCGGTACGTTCCCGGTTAAAGATTCTGACTGTTTTGACACCCGAGAACGTCTCGATCAGCGACTGAAAAACTGACGACATGCCCTTCATTTCTGATTGGGTTGAATTCTTCATGCGTCTGGAAACGAGATTAACCAACAACGTTCCAGCCGGTACCAACACTAGGGAAATCAGCAGCAACGGTAGGCTGATCATGGCGGCGCAGACCAAACAGGTAACCATCTTGAGTGGCTCACGAATGCACTTCCCGTAGAACATCATCAAGCCGCCATTGACCATCATCATGTTGTGGGCCAGATGAGTGATGATGTTGGAAGTGCCAATCCCGTCAATCTTTTTCTGATCAAGGTCTAACGCTTTTCGGTAGTAGATTCTTCGCATGTCCATCACCGTTTTGCTGGCCACGCGCGCTGTGAGCCAAGAAGAGGCAACTAGAAAGAATCCTTTGAGGATCGAAACGACCAAGAGGAAACCGATCGCCCAGCACAGTGTTTCAAATGCGGTGTCTGGCGCGTATCGCGCGATCAAAGGCTTGACGGAATTTTCAAAATGGCCGACTCGTTTAATCTGGCTACGTAGTCCGTCCCGTTTTATATTCAGCTTCAGCGCGTATCGCGATGCCTCGTCTGAATCTTGGGCGTTTTCAATCGCCCGTTCAAGTCTTGCGACCTCGGAATTCAGATCGGCAATGCTCTCATGACTGGAACGAATTTCGCCCTCGACCCATGTGACGGCAGTCTCATCCTGAAGGACGACCACGACAATCGGGTAGATCGTGGTGATGCTCATGCTCCAAAGCAGCGAAATCATCACCGCGCAGGTGACAGCACCGGCGATTGACCATTTGTAGCGCAACGAGAGCCAGACGGCGTGGAAAAACGGTTTCATTCAGGAGTCTGTTGGGGAGGTGCCGAACATGATGTACATTTCGTACCCGGTTGGGGGGCGAGTTTGGAGATTGGTGGCATTTGCGTCAAGTACAATCCCCTGTCGAAGAAGTGCGCTTTGCTGAGGGCGAAAATCGCCCGAGTTTGTGCATCTTTTGGAGGCCAGCCGGATAAAGTTGGCTGCCTGCAGCGTTGCGGGAGGGGCTCTAAGTGCTACCGTCGATGCTGGCATAAACGTACAATTTGAAGAAGAACCTCTCGAACAAAGGAACCTCTTTTATCGAGTTTCATTAGCGGAGACTAGCCAGCTCATGTTTCAACAACCGTTCAACCTGCTTCAATGGATCGAAGACAATCGTTCGTCTCTCAAGCCCCCGATTGGCAACAAATGCATCTATACCGAAGCGCATGATCTGATCGTAATGGTGGTCGGTGGTCCAAATCAGCGTCGTGACTTTCACTACAACGAGGGAGAGGAGCTGTTCTATCAGGTCGAGGGAACGATCACGCTTAAAGTAGTGATCGATGAGAAAATTGAAGACGTCGTCATTGCCGAGGGCGATATGTTCTTGCTACCTGCGAAAACGCTTCACTCGCCGCGCCGCCCGGCAGACACGATTGGAATGGTGGTTGAAACCAGTCGCCAGCCGGGGCAGAAGGATGGCTGCGTTTGGTTTTGTGAGAATTGCGATTCGCGCGTTCACGAGGCTTACTTTGAATTGAACGAGCCCAAGGAGATCGTGACCAAGCTGGCGGAGATTACAAAACAGTTCAACGAATCTGAAGAAATGCGGACCTGTAAGAACTGCCAAGCGGTCCTCGAGATCTAACCTCTACGCCAACACTTACGCATGAGCCATGCGAACCGGTTGTAGTTGCTGCCAAAGGGGAGATCGGAGGAGCTTCTGTTGAGTGGCGGCGAATGATCAAAACAGGTGGGAAACGAACAACGAACTCAGACGCAAGAGAAGCTGTTGAGATAATCGAGTCCGAGATCGACAAGTCAGACGGTGGAAACGTTCTACCTGTTCTGGCGTTCTACGGAGCAGGTCGTAGTTGGCTCGCATCCAATGAGAGAGGGCAGCCTAAAAATGGCGAGTCATCCAAGCCGTCTAGGTGAGAGGCATATTACGGTTGTTTAAATGAACGAATTCGGATGAAAGATCTTGTCAATTGGTTCGTTCGTGAGTCTGCATCTAGAGATGACAAGGGACGTTTTCGTTACGGTTACGAAGTAGTTCGTTATGCGTTGACTCATTGCATTCCAAACGCTGAGTACGTTGGTTTCGATTACGACAGACTCGAGCCAATTATTACAATGAAAAACGGTCCTGTTCTCTTTTCAAACTTAAGCGATGGTCAGAAATCAATGGCAGCCTTAGTTGCTGATATTGCGATTAAGGCGGTAATGCTCAACTCACACCTTTCGCCCGCCAAGAGAGCGGATGACCATCTCACCAAGCTTCCAGAGCTTTTAAAGCGTACGCCGGGAGTTGTCTTAGTTGACGAATTAGACGTTCATTTGCATCCCAGATGGCAGCGGCACGTTGTCGAGGATCTTCGGGCGGTGTTCCTCGCAATACAGTTTGTTTGCTCCAGTCACAGTCCTCAAATAATTGGAGAACTTCAAGCCGATCAAATCCGCGTTCTGGAGGATGGAGAAGATTACGAACTTGATCGTTCAAAAGGACTTACATCCAGTCAAGTTCTTGAAGAGCTTATGGGAGCCAAGGCGAGAAACGAAGAAGTTGAAGCGTCGATACAAAACATCGCTCGCTTGATTGAAGATGACCATTTAGACGAAGCGAAGCAGGAAATAGTTTCCCTCTCAAAGGTAGTAGGCGACAATGACCCTGCCGTTATCGAGTCGTTGTCGACAATTAGTTTTCTTCAGGCCGACTTGAAGTAATGAAAAGCATCAAGAAATCTTCAGAGCCTGCGTCATTGGCTCAACATCGAGCAAATCGAACGGAGAATTACGTTCCATGTTTTGGTAATCTTTCCAAGCGTGCTTTGTCTGATATTCGAAGTAGCCTTGTTGTCGAACAAGGAGTCATTTGCTGCTACTGCATGGGGAGAATTGAGCCGACTGGCGACAAAATGAAAATCGAACATTGGCAAGCTCAATCAGATGATAAGTATCCGGAGCGGCAGTTGGATTACTCCAACTTGCT
>CALKXO010000304.1 GCA_938003615.1 uncultured Pirellulaceae bacterium
ATAAAGATGGCCAGAGAATCTGACGCGGTTTATTGGCAACAATCACAGAGCGTGCGAAACATCCCTTGTCGATCAGGGTTTAACAAGCAACCGCGAGACTTCCACTAGCCCGCAAACAACCTGTTTATGAAATCTCTCTTACCCGTTCTTGTAACCCTTCTACTTGCTTGCGCAAATGTCACTCAAGCAGCCGATCGCCCCAACATCATCCTCGTCTACGCCGACGATATCAGTGCGCGTGAACTAGCGATTTACGGTTCTTCGACTTGGAGTCCGCCACTTAAGGGTGACACTTCGGACCAGCAGTTTCTTGCAAGGACACCGGTGTTGGACCAGATGGCCAAAGAAGGTTGTTGGGTTAAAACCGCATGGGCGTCGGTCGTCTGTTCGCCCAGTCGCGCAATGATGATGACAGGACGCTACGCTCATCGCCACAAATGGTGGGCCAATTCTTACAAGGGGCGGTACATCGACGAATTTGGAAAAGCTGTGCCGTGGCCGTTCTATAAAAGCTGCCCGCAATTGATGGGTCACTTTGCTCAGCAAGGCGGCTACGGAACGTACTGGGCTGGCAAAACTCAGATGGCTGGCGACCTGTCACAGTACGGCTTCCAGCAGGGATGTTTTACTCCCGGCAATCTGTCCGACACCGACAACCCGTTTGCCGATTTTAAAATGGTCCAGCAAAAAGTGAACGGTGAGAAAATCGTTGTCAACGTCGACACGGGCAAACCCTATGACACTTACCCGCAGCACAGTTGGTATTTCAATCCGCATGTTCGGTTGATGAACCATGACGACCAAAAATTTCAGTGGTGGCCCAATACTCCCGAGACGATCAAGTCATTTGGAGTTGGCACCTACGGCCCAGATGTTGAGCTGGACTACATCTTCGACTTCATGGATCGTCAACACAAAAAGAAGGAGCCGTTTCTCGTTTATCACACGACTCACCTTGGCCATGGCGCCTTTGATTGGCTCAACCCTGACAATGGACAGTGCTGGCCTGGAACGCCGGTGATCAGATGGGACGGGAAAGGCTACACGCGCACCGACCCCAATATTACTGGCGACAATGGTCAGTACGATACACACGGCACCGTGACCGAAAACGGCATGCACACCCACATTGAGTATTTGGATTACCAGATGTGGCTGTATCGCAACAAATTGAAAGAGATGGGCATCGCAGACAACACCGTGCTGATTTTCTGTTCCGATAATGGGTCATCCGGATACGGCAAAAACAGCGCTGATCGCCAGAAGGGCGTCCATGTTCCGCTGATCATTTATGCTCCGGGCATGACCAAACACGGCAAGCAAAATGTGTTGGTCAACATGTCCGACATGCTCCCAACGATCGCCGAATTGGCGGGTGTTGAGATTCCGGCCGATTACGAAATCAACGGTGAAAGTCTGGTGCCGTTTCTCTATACGGACAAAACGCAGCATCGCGATTGGATCTACGGTTACAAAGAAGAACAGCAAATCATTCGCGGCAACCTCGTCATGAAGGACGGTTTTGGAAAATGGTGGGATGTCACCGCCGATCCTGAAGACTTGATCAGCTTCCCCGAGATCACTGACTGGGATTCTGTCTCCGACGCGCATCGGGCCGAACGCGATTTATTGAAAGAAGTCCTGCCGCGCTTCGATCTCTTTGGGACTGAACCGGACGCTCCGGGAGTCGATCTGCCGCGCAAGGTGAGGAAGAATAAAAAGGGGAACAAGAAAACCAAAAACAAAGACACAGCGAAGGGGAAGGTCACATCAAAACCCGCCGTCTCGAAAACGAACACATCGCCATTTTCAAAACTCAAGCTTACTTTCGAAGACGATTTCGAAGGCCGAACCGAACCGGGAGAAGACTATTTTGTTCCCGAAGCAATGGCTGCCGGATGGAACATCGTTGACGGAGTACTGATTGGCAATCAGGTAAAAGAGGACCACGGTTCAGTGATTCGCACCAAAATGGATTTTGATGACATCAACGTGTCATTCGATTTTCGATTCAGCGGTGGCAAGCGCTTTAATCTAGTCATCGATGATGAAAACGAGAAATCGGTTCACGCCGGTCACATTTGCCGCGTGTCCGTTACCCCCAAATCGATCAAAGTAAGTGACGACAAAACGGGCAGTATGAACCTTGAGGTTCGCACGTTGCGGAAACGGAAAAACTTATCCGAAACGGAACAGAAAACACTCGATACGATTCTTGCGGGCTCCGAAGCGACCTTTCCCATCAACATCGAAGCCGGCAGCTGGCATCACCTGCGCACGCGCATTCGCAATGATGCGATGGAGGTTTTTCTCGACGGCGATAGAATCTCCCAGATGAGCTCTCCCGGATTTGCTCATCCAACGAAAACGAAGTTTGGATTCACCGTCAACGGTGCGACGATCGACTTCGACAATTTGAAAGTCAAAACGGCTAGGTAGGAACTCACCTGTCGGCTTTGAATTGCCGCAAAATGTGACTTCGAGGTTTGATAGTTTTTAATGGACGAGACTGCTTCCTTCACGATCATTACATTGAAAATTAAACACTGATGAACAAACTGAACCTTCTAATTCCGCTTTCTGTTTTGGTGTGTGTTCTGCAATGGTTGCCGACTGAATCACGCGCCGAACAGCCCAACATTTTGTGGGTCATCACCGACGACCACCGCGCCGATTCAGTCTCCGCCTACAACCAAGCCACCACGGGGCAAGACGAAAGTAAACTTGGCTTCGTTTCGTCTCCAAACGCAGACGCGCTGGCGAGACAAGGCGTATTGTTTACTCGCGCTTATTGCAACTCGCCGGGCTGTGCCCCTAGTCGCACGTCGATGGCGTTTGGGATGTATCCGCACCGCTGCGGCCAGTATGGTTTTGAGTCCGGGCATCAGTCGGCCGATTTTTGCAAACCGATGTTCCCGAAATTAATGGCCGACGCCGGTTATCAAACCGCTCTTTTTGGGAAAAGTGGTTTTGCCAGTTTTGACTGGACCGAAAAGAAGCTTCAAAAGACATCGCCTTACCAGGTCAGCATTGATCAGAAGGAGCTGTACAAGAACGAGGCCGTCGATTGGTTCCATCGCAAGACGTTCACCAAAGGCAAGGGCGCCACAGGAGACGAGTCATTTTGGGCGATGCCCGATGGCGGTATCTATATTCAAACACCGAAAGAAGGTCCACAGAGCCCAGAAGATCTGGCGAAACGAAAGCGCGTCGACAAAGAGCTCGACCTCTTATACCGCGTTGGCAAGGAAAGCAACTCGCCCGTTGGTGGCGTCAGTCCACAACCGACGGCAACCACTCAAGACGGGTACATTTCATCGAGCTTTATTGACTACATTCAAAACGCGGGCCAGCCATACAAAACGCCATGGGGGCGTCAGCTTGATGGAGCTCCAACCGACCGGCCCCTGTTTGTGAACGTCGGATTTCACTTCCCGCACACACCCGTTCTTCCCTCAAAAGAGTTTCGTGACCAGTTCGCCGGTAAAACCTACACCATTCCCGACTTCAGCAAGGATGAGCTTAAAAAGCTGCCGAAGCAATTGGTGGACTGGTTTAAGAAATCTAATTTTGCGGACCTCGACCCTGCCGGCAAGCAGCAAGCGATCCGCGACTATTACGCGTTTTGTGCGATGGGCGACTCGTTAGTCGGCAAGGCTGTCGAAGAATTCAGGGCCTTCAGTGAAAAGCAAAACCGTGAGTATGTAATCCTGTATGTGATTGGCGACCACGGCTGGCATCTGGGCGAGCAAGGTGGTGAGAACAAGTTTGCGTCTTACGACACATCCAACCGATGTGCCGTGATCGCAATTGCATCTGACGGCAAACGCTATCCGGCAGGAACGGTTTGCGACGATCCGATCGAGTTCGTTGATTTTGCGCCAACGTTTCTGAATCTCGCTGGAGCAGCCCTTTCCACAGAACAGTTCGCACATCTAGACGGCCACTGCATCGACGACACGCTCAACGGGAAGTTTAAACGCGACTACGTCATTGGCGAGCTAAACCATGTGGTCGGGCCTCGCGCCTATCTGCGCTCTGACGATTTTGCATTTTCAATGCGCGTTCGGGAGAAGAATGGAAAGTACGGTACGAGATGGGGGCACGCACCCGGCGAAAATATCAAGTGGGCTTTGACGGCTCCACGCGCGGACGTGGAATTGGCTTTGTTCGATCTTCGAACTGATCCGAACGAACAAAACAATGTCGCCAACGACCAATCGTACGTGCAACTGGCCGATTGGATGCGAGACAAACTTGGACGAATCGTTCTTGGCGATGGAAGAGTCGAAGTTGACTGGACGGAGAAAAATGGCTTTGCGGTAAGTGACTTTGCTGTCGGCGCGCATGACAACAAATTGGATATTCCAGCGGACATTGTTCCGACGGTCGACCAGCAGAGTCACGCTGCACCTGACCTGAAGATTGAATTTGGGAAAGTGTCTCGAAAGAGTGTCTTTGTCAGCGACACGCAAAGCATCTGGGGTGGCAGCGTTGCCAAAGGGGCGGATGGACAATATCACATGTTGTATTCGCGCTGGCCGAAACATTTGGGCTGGGCTTGGGTAACGGATTCTGAGATCGCGCATGCCGTTTCCGACAATCCGTTGGGGCCGTACAAGCACAAAGACGTTGCGCTTCCTCGTCTAGGCAAAGCGCCGTGGGACGGCTGGTGCACGCACAATCCAACGGTTCATAAGTTTGGCGATAAATACTATTTGTATTACATGGGCAACACTGGCGATGGCGAAGTCGTAGGGCCACCGGGAAAACACAAACTGAATTGGACGCATCGCAACAATCAGCGCATTGGTGTCGCCGTCGCCGACGATCTGGCTGGACCATGGACACGCATGGACAAGCCTGTTTTGGATATCAATGCAGATAGCGCCGCCAGCGATGCACTGATGACTTCCAATCCTTCAGTGTGCCAGCGTCCCGATGGTAAAATTTTGATGGTCTATAAAGCCGTCGGCAAGGAATTCCCATTGCCCGGCGGAGGTCCTGTGGTTCACATGGTGGCATTCGCGGACGACCCGACTGGCCCGTTTACCAAGATGCCCAATCCCATATTCACATTTGAAGGCGAGCGTTTTCCGGCAGAGGATCCATACATCTGGTTTCAGGAAGGCAAGTATCGTGCGATCGTGAAACGTATGAAGCACGTCAAGAAGAAACGGATGTTCTCCTTGGTACATTACGATTCGACTGACGGAATCGAATGGCATCCTGCCAAGCATCACGAAATCTCTGACCGAACTGTGACTTGGGAAGACGGCCAGACAGAGAAATTTGACCACCTCGAACGCCCTCAGGTCGTTGTCGAAGACGGAGTGCCTGTCGCGTTGATGTGTGCTGCTGATCGGATCGATAAAAATAAGGTCCGCCATTCTTTCAACATCCAAATTCCACTGATCGTGACCAAAGATTAAGCCATCGGATTCGGAATGCCTCTCACATCTTCAACATTAAAAAACCCAACGCCCTTGGCGTCCCGTATCAGCGCGCGTCGATTTGTTCACATCCGAGCCAATCAAGTTAAAAGGCAGACACTAGTCTCTACCGAAGGACCAAATGAATACCAACCAAAACTCACGTCGTCAATTTCTGGTGGGTACTGCTGCGGCATGCGTGGCCACTGCGGTACCTTATCACTTTATGGCATCCAATGCGCTTGCCAAGTCGTCCAATGAACGACTACAGTTCGGCTTGATCGGCGCGGGTGGCAATAGCCGACACAATGCGATGGTTGGGCGGAATTTTGCAAACCTTGTTGCGATCTGCGACGTCGATTCCCAGCACCTTATCGCTAGTAACCAACTGCACTGTGAAGGCAAGGCCGATGAGTATTCAGACTATCGAAAGGTGATCGAACGCGATGACATTGACGCCGTTTTGATTTCAACGCCTGATCACTGGCACACCAAGATTTTGGTTGAGGCAATGCTGGCCGGCAAAGATGCCTACTGCGAGAAGCCGCTGACGCTGACCATCGACGAAGGCAAGCTGATTCGGCGCGTTCAGAGGGAAACCGGCCGAGTTGTGCAGGTCGGCACACAACAGCGCAGCACGTTTGACAAATTCAACAAAGCGCTGGCGATCATCGCTGAAGGGCGGTTGGGAAAACTGAAAAAGGTAACTGTGGGTATTGATGCAGGAAGCCGCAGCCCAGAAATCCCGATCGCAGACATTCCCCAGCATCTGGATTGGGATCGCTGGCTGGGGCCGGCCCCTAAAACGGACTACCGTTATCTAGCCAATCCAAAGAAAAATAGAGGATATGGTAATTGTCATGCGAACTTTCGCTGGTGGTACGAATACTCCGGTGGCAAGCTGACCGACTGGGGCGCCCACCACGTTGACATTGCGATGCTGGGAATCGCAGCCGCCGGTCAGAGCAACGATCCGGTCTCGGTCGATGGAACAGGTGATCATCCTGTCGACTTCTCTGATGGTGTTCCGAGCAAAAACGATCGTTACAACACGGCCCATCAATTCGATTTGACGGTTGCCTTTGCCGGTGGAGACGTGGAGATGAATATTCGTCACGACGTAGATCGCGGTGTGTTGTTTGAAGGCGAACTTGGCCGGATCTTCGTCAATCGTAAGAGACTGGTCGGTAAGCCTGTTGAACAACTCGCCGACAAACCTCTGGCGGACGACGCGATTTCAAAAATCTATCGTAGCATGCCGATGGTCGGCAACGAGCGATCAGCACATTGGGCAAATTTTCTACATGCGATCGAAAACCGTGTTCTCCCAATTTCAGACGTGCATTCCCATATGAAAATGCTGCACGTCTGCCACTTAGCCGGTATCTGTTTACGATTGGGACGTAAAATCAATTGGGATCATACTAACGAAACGATCGTCAGCGATGAACTTGCGATGTCGATGATGCAACGCCCCTACCGTCAAGGGTTTGAAATCGACATGTAGAGCCCATTTCAAAACCGGCTCTAGTAAGTCTGGCCGTTTCGCGCGGCCGGAGAAGCAATGAAGATTGGCTGCACAAGAGCGGCCCCACAGCTCAAAACAGAAACAGAATCCAATGCAAACGAGAAACAGTCGCCGATGGATCACCGCAGCATGCAGCTTAGTGCTGGCTTGGGTCAGTTTGGTTAGCTTGCCGATCTCGATCAATAGTGCACAACCGGCAGTCGCAGAAAGATCTGCGGTCGCCCAAAATGACACGTGGGTCGTTGATACTGACCAACAGTGGAGAAGCGCAGGCGCGAATCTTTCCGAAATTGAGCTGACCGCCGGCGGAGCTAAATCGAATCAAGCTCAAAGCCATTATTCCAGTCGCATCAAACGTTTTGATTCGCAGCGCGAGCCCAAATCGATAACCTTCACTCAGACCAACGCATGGGACAACTGGACTGAGATTCCAAACGTTGGTGACCCGGACATGGAAGACGCTCCTGTGTTTATCCCGGTCAAGAAAGGTGATTATTGGCTGCTGGGGCGTAAACGCAAGTTCAAAGGGCCAACCAACGGTGGCTATCATGCATGGCACAGCTCTGACATGAAGACGTGGACGCACCATGGTCCCGTCAGCGGCTATCGCGAGCGCTGGATGACGACAGCCGAATACGTTGATGGCACCTTCTATCTGTATTATGACCACCCCAATGACGAGGACCCGCACTTGATCCTCGATAGGGATCTGACCGACGGAAAAATGGGCGAGGACAAAGGCATGGTGTTCAACGATCCCTCGCACGGAAGTGACTGTGCAATCTTTCGCGATGAAGATGGCTCATTCAATTTGATCTACGAAAACTGGGATCCAATCGACGCCAAAGCTCACTCGTGGGACTCACCTCTAGCCGGGCGCGTCGTTAGCCCTGACGGGATTCGTGATTTCAAATGGGTCAACAATGTGGTCGACAAGCGCACTAGGCCGACGGGAAAAGTCGCTACTTATATCCACGGCACGACAAAGGACGTTTACGAGTACGAAGTTCATCAGCCTGAGCAAGATGCCTTTGGCGATTGGACGGCTATCAAAATCGGCACCCAGTACTACCTGTTCTGCGACTACGACCCGGTTGGTAAAGGGATTCGTGTTGGCCGATGGACCAGCGATAGCCTGAACAAAGAATTTGATTTTTGCGGCGAGTTCGGCAAAGGTCATCCAGATCCAACGGTCGGCTTTGCTGAAGGAAAGTTCTATCTGATCCAGCAACGCGCAAAAGTCGATTTCGTCAGTCCGGGTCCGTGGGTCAATGGAGTAGAGGCTCGGGCCGGCGTTGATGTCTCTGGCAACGGAGAAATTGACAAATGGACTCAGTGGCAGGTGATCAAAGAAACCTACCAACAAAAAGAGGGCTTCGTTCGGATTGTCGATCGAACACCGGCAACGCTCGACACCAGCGCCCTTCCCAAGGGTTTTGGTTTTCAGTTTGAGTACCGTACCAAACAAGTCGATGGCCAATCAGTCAACGTCGTCATGGATAAGGTGCAATGGGATTTTGCAAACGCGAAAGGCGCCGAACAGGCAAATAAAAAACCAAACAAGAAAAAGCAAGTCAAAGCTCCGGTTCCCACTTGGACCGATGCCGAGACTGCCGCCAAAGAGACTCCCGGCTTCCAGTTCTTGGGCGAGTACAAGAAATCCGACGCTGGGCTCCAAGTGGTTCCTGCGGAGGGACGCTACTACGTTTCCATCTATCAAGGCGGGCTACCTAGCGATGGATGGGACGGTAGCCAGATCGAGCACATGTGGATTGAAGCTGATACGATTGCCGATCACCTAGTTGGATTTACTAAATTTGATCGCGCTTCGACGCTCGAATTCACCACTCCTCCAAAGGATGCGATCGTTCTGTTTGATGGAACGAAGAACAAGCATTGGAAGTTTGCCACGGTCAAAAACGGACTGCTACAAGCCGGCGCGGCAACGAAGAAGAAATTCAAGGACTTCAAGCTTCACTTTGAATGCATGACCCCATATAAGCCGTCCCTGCCCCTTAGTCATCCCGGTCGGGGTAATAGTGGCGTGTTTGCACTTGGTGCTTACGAAGTCCAAGTCATGGACACGTTTGGCTTGGACCCAAGTCCTGAGGCGTGGAAAGATACAAAGCTCATCAAGAAACCCAATACTTGGTGCGGTAGTATTTACGGCATCCGCCCACCGTCAATCAACGCTTGTTCGCCTCCACTCGCTTGGCAAACATTTGATGTTGAATTCACTGCCGCGCACTTCGATGGCGAGGCCAAGACCAGCGATGCGGTAATGACGATTCATCACAATGGCGTGTTGGTTCAGGATCAAGTTAAACTTCCTTCGGGTACTGGTGGTGGCCCACAGGGGCCACGTCCGGAAGTTGCCACTGGACCGATCTACTTCCAAAAACATGGCAACCCAGTTCAATACCGAAACATTTGGATCCAAGAAAAGTAATAGATCATGATTCGACTACTTGTCGTTCTTATTGTACTCGCTGTCAACTGCCAAGCAGCGTTAGCGGATGAGCGCCCTAACATTCTCTGGATTACCATTGAGGATTGGGGCCCCGATCTTTCCTGCTACGGGACTAAGGGCATTAAAACGCCGCACGTAGATAAGCTTGCCGCCGAAGGCATTCGATACGATCGCGCGTTTACAACGTCTCCAGTATGCTCGACGTCTCGTTCGGCCATGATGACAGGTTTTCACCAAAACTACATTGGTGCCCACCAGCACCGCGAAGAAAATCCGAAGCCGCTGCCCCACGGCGTTCGGCCCATTCCTCATCTAATGGCTGACGCGGGATATTTCACGTGCTTAATGAGCTCGAAGACGGACTGCAATTTCTTGCCGAATAAAAGAAACGAGCTATTTATGGGCAGCGACTGGAAAGAGCGCAAGCCCGACCAACCGTTTTTTGCACGCATCACTTTCGGCGGCACGCACCGCGCGTGGGATCGTGATCCGATCCGGCCGATTGATATCAAAGATATCGAAATTCCGCCGCAATACGCCGACACACCTTTTATTCGCCGTGACTGGGCCAACGGCCTTGAGGCGATGCAACTCGTAGACCGGCAGGTAGGCGAGGTGCTGAAGCGTCTTGAGGACGAAGGTCTGGCCGATAACACATTGGTGTTCTTTATCGGCGATCATGGCGTGTGTCATATCCGGGGCAAACAATTTCTGTACGACGAAGGAACACGGATCCCGATGGTCATGCGTTGGCCGGGAAAGGTCCAGCCGGGACAAGTTAACAGCGATTTGATTAGCGCGCTTGATATCTGTGCGACTGTTTTAGACGTGGGTAAAGCATCAAGCCCGGTTGCTCTTCACGGCAGGAGCCTATTTGAAGAGGGTGAAGACGCAACGAAGAACCGTGAGTACCTGTTCGCTGCACGTGACAAAATGGGTGGTACTCATGACGCAATGCGTTCGATTCGCTCGAAGGATTTCAAACTGATCCTAAATCTAATGCCAGAGCGACCCTACTGCCAGTTGAGCCAGTACAAAGAAGGGACCTACCCGCCGTTGGCCGAAATGAACGTGTTACACATGAAGGGAGAACTCACGCCCGAACAGAGTCAGTTCTTTGCGGACCACAAACCTGAAATCGAAATGTTTGACCTGCGCAGCGATCCCTTTGAACTAAAAAATATCGCCGCTGACCCTAAACACGCTCAACTCAAAACAACCATGTTGCAAGCGTTGAACAAGTGGCGGAAGGAAGTCATCGAGGATCCGGGGGTCAGCGACGCCTTTCGCGCCAGTGATACTTTCCCCAAAACCGCTCCCATCGCAAACGTTGCCCAATGGGTTGACGAGAACAAAGAGACGTATGACTACCTGAAGTCAGGCTGTCCA
>CALKXO010000305.1 GCA_938003615.1 uncultured Pirellulaceae bacterium
TCAACGTGCCGAGCTACCGGGTCGAGACCGCAAAGAAGTCAAAGGCTTCTTCTCCATCAGCCAAGGAATCCAAACGATAGCAAACTTATTCTCAGGGAATTCTAATTGTCGCTAATGGGAACTTCTAATTGTCGCCGAACAAACGGCACTTGGTGATAGATCGAATAGATCACTGATGAACTTGTCAGGGTGCTGAGCTTCCACTCCGTAAGTTTTCAGTTGTTGGGCCGGGAAGTCTTTGAGGTTGCTGGTGACAATTATACTTGCACCACACTGAATTGCGGCAGCCAACACATGTCGATCGTCGGCATCGGGTAGTTCAATCGCTTCTATCAATGACTCATAGCCAGTCACGAGACAATCGAGCACGCTTTTGTCCATCAGATCACGAATTCGTTCAACCTGCTGCCGCGTAATGTCATCGTAGTCATTCACGACATTTCGCATCCACTCTTTATGGATGTCTGCTGTCCAGCGCGCACGATACAGGTCCATCAGCGCGAGATACATAAGGAAGCTACGCAAATGGAGACGGGTACAAAACACATGCGTCGTACACCACAGTGAAATTTGTCATGTGACTTTACTGGAGGCCCAGTTCTTGGTCAGCTTTGGCAAGTGCTTCCAATGCTTCCAACCGCAGCTTGTCGTTCTCCGTTTTGAAGCTTAACACATCTTTGAACAGCACGCGGCGATGAGTTCCGACCTTGTGGAATGGAATTTTTCCGTCTTCCAGCAAGTCAACCAGATAGGGGCGTGACACATTCAGGAAATCAGCCGCCTGCTGAGTCGTCAGCTCCGCGTGCACAGGAATGCATGTCACCGCATTTCCCTTCGCCATTTCTGTCAGGATGTTACTGAGAAGCCGAATCGCTGAGGTAGGGACCTCAATAAGCTCTTCTTTTTTTCCTGACTCCGCACGCAACGAGAGTTTTGCCTTCCGCTGGATTAGCTCGACCAAGCGACGACTTGAATTCGTCGCGAGCTCCGTCTCGCTTTGCGTTGGTGTAACAAAATTCGAGATTGAATTCACTGGTGCATTCATGATGGGCTCCGCGCGGAGAAACTTTTGATAGCCATATGGGCTTAGTTGAACTATAACACCAAACGAAATAAACGCAATCAATCGAAACAATCGAAAAACAGCACTTTGCGATGGAGTGGCGAAAAAGTCTTACGAGTTGAGCTGCGGAACTGCCAAGTCATTTTACAGTCCTCAATTTTGGCTAATTTCCCGGGAAATCGTCGATAACAGCATTGACGTTAGAGACGCTGGCGATTCAAATCTCCAAATTCTCGACAGACCTCGTTTTCGAGCCGTCTGCTAGGCTTTCGTTCTACACTCACATAGGCGAAAATCCTTGAAAAAACGACCCAAATTGGCTTATCCGTTAGCGGAGTGTCTGCTTTCGGTCGAATTAAAGTCAATTCATTGTGAAATATAAATTTTTTGAGGCAAAAAAGTGGCTGTTAAAATCCGCCTGAAGAAACTTGGAAGGACCCATCGTCCATTCTTCAGAGTTTGTGCGATGGACGCACGTTCTCCGCGTGATGGTCGCGTCATCGAAGAACTGGGAACTTACGATCCGATGGTGCCCAACACAGACGCACGAGCTATCCTGAACGGCGAACGGATCGTTCACTGGATGAGCGTCGGTGCTCAGCCGACGCCGAAGGTCGGAACGCTGATCAAAAAGTACGGCAAAGACGGTACCCACCTCGAAGCTCAAGCAGAAGCCATCGCGGCACTCTCAGAGCGTCGCCAAAAGTCAATTGAAAGTGCCAAAAAGGCCGCCGCAGCCGTTGAAATGCCAAAGGTTGAGGCTCCTCCAGAGCCGGCGGCAGAAGGCGAAGCAGCAGAAGCAACAGAGGGTGCCGAAGTAAAAGCCGAAGCTGCTGAAGAAGCCAAGGCCGCAGACGCTCCAGCCAAAGAAGAAGCAGCAAAAGAGGAAGCAGCAAAGGAAGAAGCTCCTGCCGCTGAGAAACCTGAAGAAGAGAAAAAAGAAGAAGCTGCTGAGTAATTTGTTTCAGCAGTTTAATGCTGTGGTTGAAATCTTATGAGATTTGATGTGCTGACCTTATTCCCGGAGATTTTTCCGGGATACATGAGTCAGAGCATTTTGAACAAGTCAATTCAAAATGGAATTGTCGAAATTCACGTCCACAACATGAGAGATTGGACGACGGACAAGCATAATAAAATCGACGATCGCCCCTTCGGTGGTGGTCCCGGAATGATTCTTGCCGTCGAACCTGTTGTCCGCTGTGCTCGTGATGTTCGAGCCATGGATGACGACCCGGGCGTGGTCATGATGATGACGCCATCAGGACAACGACTTTGTCAGCCCTTAGTTGAGGACTTTGCGACTCACCATCGGAGGATGATCTTGTTGTGCGGACGGTACGAAGGTTTCGATCAACGAGTGATTGATATCCTCAAACCGATTGAAGTTTCCATCGGCGACTATATTCTCAATGGAGGAGAGGTCGCTGCGATGGTGATGATTGACTCGCTAGTTCGTATGGTGCCTGGAGTGTTGGGCGACGAGCAGAGCAGTTGGGACGATTCGTTCTCACGCGGATGTCGGATGCTGGAATATCCCCAGTACACCCGACCCCGAGAGTTCGAAGGGCATACCGTGCCCGAAGTTCTGCTGGGCGGCAATCATTCCGCCATTGAAAAATGGCGACAACAGCAAAGCCTAGAACGAACCAAAGCTCGCCGCAGCGATTTGCTGCCCGAATCAAACACCGAATCCGCTGCGGCGGAAACAACTGAAAACTGAGGACGCGACGATGTCACACAAGATTATGGAATTGGTCGAACAGGCCAGCATGAGAGAAAACGCTCCGGAATTCGAAATCGGAGACACCGTTGACGTGCATTGCCTGATTCTCGAAGGCGAGAAGAAGCGTACGCAGGTTTTCACCGGTACCGTGATTGCACGATCAGGTGCTGGCGTCCGTGAAATGTTCACCGTCCGCCGCATTGTTGCCGGAAAAGGCGTCGAGCGTAAATTCCCAGTTCACTCGCCGCGCATCGAAAAAGTCGAAGTGAAGCGCTCTTCGGTTGTTCACCGCGCCAAGCTTTACTACTTGCGTGATCGAATCGGAAAAGCGGTACGTTTGAAAGAGCGTCGTAAGTAATTCGGTTTCGAGCGGTCGAGATTCAAAATCATTGGCGTCACTGCCATCAAAACATACCCCTTCAGTAATCAGGAAATTCCATGGGAAGCGAACGAGAAAGAGAACTTCGACGCCGTCGTAAGCGGCGTAAAGTGGTCACTAAAATCAAAGCCCGCGCCGACAAGGCGACTGCGTCCGAGAAAGAAGTCTTGGCTCGTAAGTTGCGCGCCGTAACTCCCGGTGCTGAAGAGCTGATCAAACGATTGAAGCTTGCGTAGATCTGGCTAGTTCAGACTAGTCGTTCCTTTTAGAGCTGAGTTGACATGTAGTGGGATTCGCCAGAATTCCTTATCAGCCAAGGATTTCTGGCGAAATCCACTACGCTTAACTGAGCATTTCAGCTTTGAGAAACCATTTGGCTCAGAGAGCGTAAAATCACAATTCAAGAAGGGCTTCAGCGAAATATCGCTGGAGCCTTTTTTCGTTATACTGAACCTTTCAAAGTCGCCTTTTGCAAGTCGCCTTTTGCAAGTCGCGTGGCAAACGCTCCGCGAAAGTTACGTCCTAGGGCAGACCCAACGGCGACAATGTACTTGCCAGAACTACGACTAACTCCCACTATCCTCCGAGTCACCTATGTCGGTTGCGGTTTATATCAACAACGCCAGTGAAGCACACGCGCTGGTTTCTTGGGGGATCCGTATTGCCCATGCAGATTCCACCGGTCTTTTGATCGTCGTTCCGCGCCGACAAAAGCAAGATCCGGCGAAATTCGATCCCCT
>CALKXO010000306.1 GCA_938003615.1 uncultured Pirellulaceae bacterium
ACAGTTTTTCATCCACCTCTTCACGACTCCACGACAATCGCAACGCGTTTTGGCTTTGCTCAAGCCCCGACACGGCAACGCCGCCCGCATTGGCTGCCTTGGCCGGGCCAAACAAAACACCGGCCTTCTGAAAAGCATAAATACCCTCGAGCTCCGTCGGCATGTTGGCGCCTTCGCATACGGCTTGAACACCGTTGCCGATCAACTCGTTCGCTTGATCGACACTGATTTCATTTTGGGTCGCACAAGGCAGCGCAACATCGCACTTGACTCCCCAGGGGCGCTCGCCGGCGTGATAGGTCGCTGAAGGAAACTGCTCGACGTACTCTGAAATCCGGCCGCGCCGAACCTCTTTAAGCTCCTTCAGCCATGCCAGTTTCTGCTCATCGAAACCATCGGGGTCATGAATGAAGCCTGAAGAATCTGACAGCGTGACAACTTTTGCCCCCAACTGAAAAGCCTTCTCGGCTGCGTAGATGGCGACGTTTCCGGATCCTGAAACCGTAATCGTTTTGCCACGAATGCTCTCGCCGCGATGCTTGAACATGTTCTCACAAAAGTAAACGCAACCATACCCCGTCGCTTCGGTGCGGATCAGACTGCCGCCGAAAGTCAGCCCCTTACCCGTCAACACACCCGTAAACTCATTCTGCAGTCGCTTGTACTGACCGAACAGGTAACTGATCTCTCTGGCACCGACTCCGATATCGCCCGCCGGCACGTCGGTGAACTGCCCGATATGTCGGCTCAGTTCGATCATCATGGCGTGGCAAAACCGCATTACTTCGTCGTCACTCTTGCCTTTGGGATTGAAGTTCGAACCGCCTTTTCCGCCACCCATCGGCAGTCCCGTCAGACTGTTTTTGAAAATTTGCTCAAACCCGAGGAATTTCAGAACGCTCAGCGTGACCGTCGGATGAAAGCGCAGACCACCCTTGTAAGGCCCGATCGAGTTGTTGAACTGCACACGCCACGCACGATTGACGCGCACGTTCTTCTGGTCGTCTTGCCAAACGACGCGGTAGATAATGATCCGGTCTGGTTCAGTCAGACGCTCGAGAATCTGTGCCTTTTGATATCTTGGGTTCTCGCGCACAAACGGCATGACGGTTTCAACAAACTCTTTCACAGCTTGATGGAACTCCGGCTGGCCGGGATTACGTCTTTTTAATCCTTGGATAAAGCAGTCTGTTTCTTCGCATTGTTCGATCCACATATTATTTCAGCGCCTGCAGGTTAAATGTAAAATATTGCGACCGAGCTTTCGAGCTGGACTTAAAATTCCATTACAATAGTGTACCGCTAAAGCTCCCAGACATCTTACCCACAAGAACAACTTCCGCACTATTGCTCACGCTCTATTGGCGTGAACTGCCAATTTCATTCGTATTATTAGTAAGTAAGATTGCGTGCGGTGCGTCCTGTTGCACGACAAGAGTCCTAATGGGGTAACCTCGATAGCTCAATTGATGGCGCAAAGAACAACGCAAATTGCCTGTCTCAACACAGGATTGCAAGGGAAAGTGTTGACGCTGGATTTGTCAGAACCAACAATTCAACACTCCCCCGATGGGTCGGCAGGTTAAGTAGAAGACGAGTAAGCAACACGAAACTCAAATTAACTTACGATGAATAATCAGTGAACAAGCCAAAAACAAAAAAGAAGTCTTATTTCGCGACGGTTCCGGCTCAGGAAATTTTACCGATCGTGGATGAGCGCTATGAATCTTCGGTCAAGGGGCTTTTTGTTGTCGGGGACGTGACTGGCCTACCGCTGGTCAAAGTCGCAGCCAACCAAGGCCGCAAAGTCATCGAAGGGATGGAATCTGTCGGCCTGTTCAAGAACAGTGCCGATGTTGAAGGGCTTGATTTGGTGATCGTCGGCGGCGGTCCTGCTGGACTTTCTGCAGCCATCGAATGCGAAAAACGTGGGCTAAAGTATGTGGTGCTCGAACGATCGGAGCTTGCCAGCACGGTGCGGAGCTTTCCCAAGGGCAAGAAAGTTTACGCCGAGCCGCAGGCGATCAAAAACATCAGCGAACTGGAGGTTGATCGCGACCTAGACCGCGATGTTTTTCTGGAGATCATCCAACAGACCGTTGCCGAAAGAAAGCTGAAGTTCAAGGAAGGCGTTGAGGTCAGCAAGATCCGCAAGATCCAGGAACAACAGTTTGAAGTGGATACCAAAGACGGTAGTACCTTTCCTGCCCGGCAGGTACTGATTGCCGTTGGACGTCAGGGTTCGCCCAGCAAGCTGGACATCGACGGCTGTGACGACTGTGCCAAGGTAACTTATCGACTGCACACCAGCGAAGATTACAACGACGAAGACGTGCTGGTGATCGGCGGCGGGAACTCTGCCATCGAAGCGGCGCTGATGCTCAAAGACCACAACCGCGTCACTATTTCGTATCGTGGCGATGATTTTTTCCGCGCTAAAGAAGAGAATCGCAGGCTGTTGGATACTGCCATCGCCAATGGTGAGATCGAAGCGATCTTCAAAAGCAATATTGTTCAAAGCCGCGACAAAGAAGTCGACCTTGATGTTGAAGGTGAAGTCCGCACGATCAAGAATGACAAAGTGATTATCCTGATTGGGACACTGCCACCGATTGAATTCCTGATGGACACCGGAATGGAACTCGATGGCATCTGGAATTACAAGCGCGTGATCTGGTCGATCGTTGGTATTCTGGTCGGTCTCTTTTTGTATTTTGGCACCAAGAATTTTGTCTTGCATCCTGCCGAGGCCGACGGAAAATTTCTCTGGCCAGCATCGCTTTCGTTGCTCGATCCCAACTCCGGCCCGGTTTCGTTTTTGCTGATGGTGCTGGCTCCGGTCGTCGGTTTGCTAACGCTGGGAGCCCGGATTGTTCAGCATCTGATGTCCGGTAACGGCAAACGTCCGCCGTTCCGCGTGCCGGCTACGAAGTTGATTCTTAGTACGTGTGTTATGTTGTTTGTGCTGGGGATGGTTTCGCCTGGTGCGGTGACGAGCAACCCCGCAGAAGCCGGTGATGGACCGTATTTTCTGGATCTGAGTCTAAAGCCGCTCAATAGTGAACTCGGTGTGCAGACGGCTTACGATGCGCTCTCTCCTGGATTCAAGAACGAAGCAACCGGCAGTCAAGGACGCGGGGCGCGCTACTTTGCCAACCTATCTGGCGTTTATTACCTGCTCTACTTCAGCCTGATTTCGATCTTTGGAATCTACTGGGCGGTCAAGTCCAACAATAAAATCATTTGGAGGCGAAACCTGACAATCATCGCTTGTCAGTGGACTTTGTGGTGGGGGATTCCGACGTTTTTGGTCGCCCTGTTTGGACGCAACGCGTTTGCGCCAGTTTTGAAAAAAGCCATCAATGCGTGGCCGCTGAACATGACGGCCTTCAAGGTCAACCCGGTCGCCGGGCCGGGCGATCCTGAGTGGTGGTATGTGGTCGGCGTGGTGGGGGTCGTTTGGGCGGTAGTGCTAACCTTCATTATTATTCCGTTGTTTACGATCAGGTTCGGCAAGATCTATTGCTCGTACATTTGTTCTTGTGGAGCTTTGGCCGAAACGGTTGGCAACGGGTTTCGACATCGTGGCCCCAAAGGCGACTGGCCTCGGCGACTTGAAAAGTACGGTTATATTTTCATCTTGCTGGCGACGATCGCGACGATTGCCGACTTGATGGGTTGGCAACCGGTGCTGTGGGCCAAAGGCGACGAG
>CALKXO010000307.1 GCA_938003615.1 uncultured Pirellulaceae bacterium
TTTGCTGGGCAGAACGCCGGCGCTCCACTGTCGAGCGGAAACGGGTTGAGCGCCGGGGCCTTGCGACATCATCACGACGTATCCAGGGAGGTTCTCAGTCTCCGCCCCCAGCCCGTACAACAGCCATGACCCCATGCTGGGTCGGCCTTTGATGATTGAGCCAGTGTTCATAAATGCGTGTGCCGTATCGTGATTGATCTGTTCCGTCTTCATACTGCGAATCACACACAGGTCGTCGGCCAGCGCTCCGGTGTGAGGAAACAGTTCTGACATCTCCAGACCGGACTCACCCCAACGCTTGAATTTGGTAAACGACTTCCGCGCTTTGAGCACATTGTTCTGCAACTGCGCCAGTTGCTGTCCCTCGGTGAATGATTCGGGGAAGGGGTTGCCGTGAATACGGTCGAGTTCTGGTTTGGGATCAAGGGACTCGAGATGCGATGGCCCGCCAGCCATGCATAAGTGAATGATCCGTTTTGCCTTGGGTGCGAAATGGGGAAGCTCCGAAAGCGCTGGCCATGGAGTTGGTCCGCCGCCATTGGGTACAGGTGGAGCAGCGTGGCATGAGCTACCTCCCATTAAATTCGCTAACGCGAGGGAGCCAATACCGGCGAATGAATTGGAAAGGAAGGAGCGTCTTCCGATCGTAAAACGATGAGTGTCAGTGCTTGAATTTTTCATAAGCAAATTTTCAATGTGCTGTTTGTTATCGTGTCGCAGATTTATTGGGATCACCCAAACGATTGTACCTCGGAACTCATCAAGCCTCTCGACCTATTCGGTAAACTACAAAGTCTTGACGAATTTCGCTTCGACTGAAGCGGACTCTGAGTGGAAGTCGAACACGATTACTAACCGCTACTTTCGCAATTTGGGTTCCTCATTTTAGCGGTTTTGCGTTACTGCAGCTTCCCAAGTTCGGCCAGCACGCGTGTTGCTTTGACACACAACTGTTGTGAATTGTCTTTTCGCCCTGCAATCCTCTGCAGATGCAAAACGGCCCCTTCGTCGCCTTGGGTCGCAAGCTCAACGGCCTCATCAAATGCCGCGTCCGAATAGGTCGTGATCGTTGGATGCACAGGATTCTCGTGCTGCTTCCAGTAATACTGAAAGTCTTCGTTCTCCCACCCTTGATAGACTTCATCCCAACTAAGGGCACTGGAGGTTCCGAGATGCGGATTCAACATGTGTTCCGCGATGGGATCACCGATTCGCTGATAACGATTGTCTAGTGAAACGCGCAGGCGATCTTCGGTGATGTTGGGGAGTGCTTTATGTATCGTCAACGCGGGGAAGACGAGCGTATCACCAACCTGATAGTCGGTCGTCAGCCAATCCAAACCTTCTAATTCAGGATGAGATTCAGCGTCGAGATTGAGGCTGCCGGCACCGAGGGAAAAATGATGATCCAACACGCGGCCGACTTTGTGTGATCCTTTGAGTACCGCCAATCCACCAAGTTCACGAGGGCATTCACCAACGGGACTCCAGCAAGTCAAATTCTCAAGCGTGCCTTGAAAGTGAACAAAATCTTGATGGGTTGGCGTTGTGTGTTGGGTGAATTTGGGGAACCAAAGGCGAGCCACCTTTTGTGGCAACGGCATCATGGGGGATCCGGTTACTTGTTGCAGAACGTCCAAGATCTCAGCGCTGTGTGCCATCGCGTGGAATGATTGCAGGCGATAGACCTGATGATAAACGTCTGTGTAGCCGAGATCACCCTCGGTGCTGCGTGCATCCACGTTGGCGATCCCCAGAACTGGATCCGTACCAGCAACCAGCCAGCCACCTTGTTGCATTAGCTCCAGCATCTCTCGCCGAAGGTCCATTAGCCGATCGGCGTCAAGCAGCTGTCGAAAAAAGAGATAACCATCATTTTTCATGCGCTGCTGTAACTCTGCCGAGTCCGTCAACGCGTCATTTGACACAGTAAGTTCGTTCATCGTCAATCGTTCCTCAGTGGCTTTCACTTCTTTCAATAGACGCCGCTTGAATGAAACCTCAGGAGATCACATTCATCGTAGGTCTTGGGTCGCAAAGCTATCTTACTCCATTTAGATTTTGGCGAACGCACTAGTTTTGCACAGAGTTCAATCTTTCAATGAGCTGCGCAATCTATTGCTGAACCTCCTTAGGATTTAGCAAAGCCCTACTTTCAAATTTGCTTTGGCGGCCCATCGACGGACAATGCTTTGCTCTTTCTCATTAGATAAGCGGTTATTTTGCCGCGGATTTGAACGATCGCGCGCGTCCTCAGGTTCACTTCGATTGTCAGGAGTTTTTTAACACTCGAAAAGCGTTCGACTTCCATGGTCCAAATTGAACTTCGACGGTTGCGGCACCATCCATCGGTCTGTTGAAACCAATCAAAACGTGTTCAGGTACAAAACGCTGAAAGTAGATGTAATCGATGATCGGCCCAACCTGCACTGGATCCGGCAAAGGCTGAGCTACGAACCAACGTATAACTGTCACCCAAAAGGCATTGTGCGCGAAGTCGTCGGACAAACGACTCGCTGCGATCATTCTGGCCAAGCGTTCGTCATCGCCTAGGCCGATGACCTGCCCAAATCGAATGGCCTGAGCAATGGAAAAGCTGTTTGGGGCTCGCAGAAACCAGTGAGCCATTCGGCTTGTATAGGCGATTGAAAGTTTACATTTGCCTAGGTTCTGACCTTGGGCAACGCGCACATACCATCCTCGATAGCGCCCCATCGATTGGCCATTGGATGCCCAAACCTGCTGAAAGAATGTTGGCATGGGTTCGTATTTAGCAAATAGATGCTGTAGCAACGATTCGAACTGGCGACGAGCGCTTTTCGATCGAGGGATCCATTGTTCAAGCGGTCTAACCCTGTGATCACGATACTGAACGACGCGTGCAAGCGCTATTAGAGTGTTGCAGTGTGACAAAGACGTCGAACGTTGCGTTATCGCTGATCCGATAAATTTCGCACGCTTCTCTGAGAGACGCTTGATCGTATTGCCCAATACAGCGCGGTTGAGTCGTGGTTCGTGCTTTGAGCGCGCCGCATCAGTAACCGCTTTTGAGAATGTCGAGAGTTCTGGGCAGGGTAGGTGAGCGCGAGAGACGTCCCCTACACAAATTGCCTGCAGCGCTTTGATCGGCTGACGCTGACAGAGTCTTTGGAAATCGGCTGCGGCAGAACCTCGGTTGGCTCGGCAGCAGCTCAGGGCGATTGCACGGTGATTTACCTAGCGAAAACCACTTTTTCCATGTAGTCGTTGTTCCATCCAGCGTTTAGTCGCTTGTTCTTGACTCCACACTTCGCCGTCTTCTCTTGTTTCAACAAGCTCAACGCAGTCCGTCGT
>CALKXO010000308.1 GCA_938003615.1 uncultured Pirellulaceae bacterium
CAACAACCCAGCTTAAAGCACATTCTAACAAATTTGACATTGACCTATGAGACGAATTTTGGGCCAACGCAATTCCTGACATGCACCCCGCTGGCACAAGCATACCAATCTTCTCTTGATTGGTCACCGGCTTTGATTCACACTGTCGGCGGGGTACCATGTAAACCGGAGCGACGAATGAAATATTTTTTGGCAGTGGTGGTGGCATGGCTGGCGTTGGCCGCAAACGCTTCGGCTCAGCTGCCATCGTCACCGGTCAAGTCAGACCACTTCGACACGCTGGCCATCTGCACACCGCAGCTAAAAACGACGCTCAACCGCTGGATCGAATACCGCCAATCGCAAGGGCGGAGAATCCTGTTGCTGGATTCCCAACGGTTTGCCAAAGACAACCGAAATTTGATACGGAGAGCGGTTCATCAACACCCAATGATCGACCATTTAGTTTTAGTGGGAGACGCCGGTGACTGGCGAGCCAAGCCCTCGGAACTCCTGCCAACCGACTTTGTCTTGGCGACCGTTAATGTGAACTTCGGCAGCGAATTTGATATCGCGACTGACAACACCTACGGTGATCTGAACGACGACGGTGCCCCCGAACTGGCTGTCGGCCGAATCGCGGTTTCCAATGCCGCAGAATTGAACCAGTATATTGATCGGGTAATTGCTTACGAGGGCGGCAAAGACGAGAACGCCGACGCCAATTCAAACATCGCGCCCGACCAATCTTGGAAGCGTCGAGTCAATCTCGTCGCAGGAATCGGAGGCTTCGGTCAGGTCACCGATACGCTGATCGAAAATACAACGCGCAAGATCATCACCGACAAAATCCCGGGCGGGTTTCAAACCTCGATGACGCACGGAAGTTGGCGCAGCCCCTACTGCCCTGACCCGCGTTATTTTTCCAGCACGGCAGTCGAGCGGTTCAATGAGGGATGCATGTTCTGGGTTTATCTTGGTCATGGCGAACGACAGAAGCTTGACGCATTGCGGGTTCCCAAGCCATCCGATCAGTCGAAACCCTCGGAACAGCCGAAACCCTCCGGTCAGTCGAAACCCTCGGAACAGCCGAAACGCCGCTTTGAAATTCTGGACGGCGAATCGGTCAAAGCGCTTCATTGTCGCCACGGAAGCCCGATCGCAATCTTCCTCGCCTGTTACGCCGGTGCGATCGACAGCAGCCGAGACTGCCTCGCCGAACAGATGATGAAACAGCCCGCCGGACCGATCGCGGTCGTTGCCGGCTCCCGAGTGACCATGCCGTATGCGATGAGTCTGTTGGCGATGGAGATGTCCGACGAGTACTTTCATGGCCAGTGTCCGACGGTTGGCCGGTTGTTAATGCAGGCCAAACAAAAAATGGCTGGTGACATCGATACAGACAATGGAACTCATGAAATTAATGAAACTAACCAGCCCCATAAAATCGATACCGACGCCGATCCCTATCGGCAGATGATCGAATCGATGGGACAAACGCTCAGCCCGCTCCCCAAGATGTTGGCCCAAGAAAAAACGGAACATCTTCACCTGATTAATTTGCTAGGTGATCCGTTGCTGCGGTTACAGCGTCCCGACCCGATTGTGATTGATTCTTTTGCGATTCAAAACGATGGCGTGTCCGAAGAGCGTACGATTCTGGTTTCCGGCGTTAGCCCGTTCTCAGGATCCCTTGTCGCGGAATTGGTCTATCGCAGAGATCGTTTTCGCGTGCGTCCCAAACGCAGACGCAAATTTTCTTCCGACGAAACATCACTTGCCGCATACCAACAACAGTACGATCAGGCCCACGATTTAGTCTGCAGTGTGCGGTACGCGCAGATCGGGCAAGGCGAGTTCACCACCACCCTAAACATTCCTGCTGGAGTGCGAGGCGACTGTCGTGTGCGGCTGATGTTATCCGGCGACGGCGCCCTTGAAAACACCGGTGAAGCTCAGTTCGCAATCGGCAGCATCGATGTTGATGTGCCTCGAATTAAGGCGACCGAAAGAGGGACAAGATCCGCTAGGGTTGAATTAGGAATTAGGAATTAGGAATTAGGAATTAGGAATTAGGGTCGCGCGATCAGTCGTCCAAACTCCGGTAAGAGAGCATGCAGAAGTGCGACGCCGTCAAAGCCCCTGGTCGTTTTTGCGTTGCAACCAACCACGTGTTACTCGGTCGAAAATCCAGTATTCGAAAAAGACCAGCAGAACGGTCGAGATAAACTGGAGTGGGTCTACAATGCGCGAGTCAACACCCGCCATTGCCGTACGTAAAAATGAACCGGTAAGCATTGAGTTGATCATCATCAGTAAGATCACCATCAACATCACAAAACCGGCGAAACCACAGCCGAAACGTGATCGCGATCGGCGAGAATTTTTTGGTTTAAATATCATATTCGGTTTGCCGGCGAAAACAGTTGGCGGTATCGACTGGCAAAAAGTACTTGGGCCATGAAACCGACCGACAGATAGATAGTAGAACAAATGGTAGAGAAAAAACGAACGGCATCACGAACGCCAATTCTTTTGCTGTTTGCCTTTCTGGCGATCTGGGCCGTGCTGATTGCCGTGGGCGTCATGCGACAGCCCGAAGCTGATGCGCGCAAAGCCATCTTCATTGTGGCGACCGTCGTGGCGTTTGTCGGTTTGTGGGGGTTCGTATTATCCGCAAGAACGAAAAAGTAATTTGGAGCATCAAGCAGCGGTTGGAGGCTAAGACGTTCCGGCCGCTTTTCGGTAGCAGTGGTTGAACAAGCCTTCCCATTCCGCAGTCGCCAAACGATGGACCGAGGCGATACCCTCCTGCTCAACTCGGTCAACCAATACGTTAGGCGTATAGGGCTCACCCGCAGCTTCTGAAATGGCGCCCTCCAGCAAGCCGGTTTTTGCCAGCCGGTACCAATACTTGGCATTCGAATAATCGCCCTCCGCGCGGTGCATGATGGCATGCCAAAAACTGCCCGCCGGCGTATCGATGTCCTGACAAATCTCGTGGCCCTCATGCAGAAAATTATGCAGCAACCACAGGCCAGCCAAACAGCACGATGCCATATCCGCATCCTCATAGCCGCCAGGAAATAAATCCTCGCGCGTTAGCCCCTGAAGTTGAGCCAGCACTTCACGGGTGCCCGTGTCGGAAGTCGCATACCTCTTCAGGGCTTCAGCGCTTATCAGTGCTCGGACGACATCGTTGTATTGCATGAAAAGCTACCGGCGAATTGTTGCGAGTGACCAATGGTGGTAAAGGAATCACGGAGAGTGCTAGCGTTGGAAGCGATAAAGATTCTTCCGATACGTCCCGTTTTCGAGCCTGAGCCGCGGCAAGCCTGTTTCCTAGGTTTCCCCGACCTCGACCCCGCCCCCGACATTTCCCAATTGTAGCCCAATTCGCGCGGAATTTGCAGGATGGCATCTGTCTTGTGGGGGCTTGATTGCACTCCTATACTCCGCCGCCGGAAAATAGTTATTCCCCCAGCTTTCTCTCGGAAATTCAACCGCAATCAAGCTCTGTTTTGAAGTCCCCCCCCGCCAAAACAATTCAGCAAAAAATGCCAGGCCTTTGGTCCAAAGAAATGGTGTGCGGAATCATTGCGCAAGTTAAGCAAACCACTGGTGGCATCACCGCTGTTTTTGCATTTTGCTTGACCATTGCGTTTTTCGGATTAGCAACGCCGACCGTCGGCCACGCTCAAATCCAAAACTCGTCTTTCGATTCTAGCCCCGACGGCGGCCCGTGGCGAACTTTCCAGAATGCCTCCACGGCGCGTCCGATGATGGTGTCACCGCAAACAGGCCAGCTTATTCCTGCCCCGACAGACGCCCTACCTTCGATTGGCGAAGTGCCGCAGTTCTCAGCACCTCAGTTCTCAGCACCTCAGTTTCAAAATCCGACGCCAACCCCCGCAGCGCCGCAGAGCCAGTCCTTTACCGAAGACTTCTTCTCCACGCCGGCCCAGCCATCGCAGAACTTCCCCTCGCAAAGTTTCCCATCGCAAACAACGCCGAACTATCCGGGGCAAAATCCTCCGGCAAACAATCAGCCGTTTTCCAGAGCGCCCGCCAACGCCGGCACGCCGCAGAGCGGTTCTTCCAAAATCCAAATCTCGGCGCGCGATTCAAAGATGAGCCTGAACTTTAAATCCTTCGTCAATCCCAATCGCGCAGACGAGCGTGTGTCGCTGGGAGTCGGCGGAGTGCGCATCGTGCTCGATTCGCCAAAGCTGTCCGAGATGAGTGTTTTCAGCGGCGACAAAACTGACAAAGCCGTCATCCTTGCAGACAGTGTCGTCCAGTGGCAACGAACTCAACCCAATGGTGCACAGCAGAACGAGCTTTATCTCGAAGGCAACGTGGTGTTCTCCAAAGGACGGCGCGTGATCTATGCCGATCGCATGTTCTATAACGTGGAACGAAAGCAAGGCACCATCCTCGACGCCGAGGTGCTGACGCCCGTCCAAGACTACCGTGGCTTATTAAGACTCAAGGCCGACGTCGTTCGTCAAATCGATGATAACAATCTACAAGCCTTCGACAGCGCGTTCACTTCTAGCCGCTTGGGCGTGCCAAGCTATTGGTTGCAGTCCCGGCAGTTGGATTTGGTGAACCAACCCATCCAACAGACTGCCCCCGATACTGGAGCTCCGTTGTTCGATCCGGTCACCGGCCAGCCGCAGATCGGCGACGACTATTTTGCACGAGCGACCGGCAACAAGGTTTATCTTGGCGGAGTGCCTGTCTTCTCATGGCCTCAGTTCTCGACGCGGCTAAGTGATCCGTCCTTGTATCTGACCGAGTTTTCGATCAACAACGACAATATCTTTGGCACGCAACTCCACACTGGATTTGACTTGTACCAAGTCCTTGGCATCCGTGCTCCGCAAGGAACACGCTGGACTGGCGTTCTCGACTACCTCTCCGAACGTGGTCTCGGCTATGGAAGCGAGTTCGATTATACGAGACAGGGTCTGCTCGGAATTCCGGGCTCCGTTAGCGGACAGTACAGGAGCTGGTTCATTCGAGACAACGGCCAAGATTCTCTGGGCAGGAATCGATTCAATCTCGTTCCCGAAAGAGACTATCGTGGCCGCGTGATTGCCAAACACCGTCACCAGTTCGCCCCCGGTTACTCGTTGCGAGCAGAATTGGGGTACATCTCAGACCGAAACTTTTTGGAGCAGTACTACGAGCGCGAGTGGGATACGCAGAAAGATGCAACGACAGGCCTGTGGCTGGAACGCAATTTCGGCACGCAAAGCTACAACTTGACCGCCGATGTTCAGATCAACGATTTCTTTACCCAGACCAGTTGGTTGCCGCGATTCGACCAGTTCACGATTGGTCAGCCGATCTTTGGCGACCGAGCCCTGTTTCACAGTCACACCCACGCGGGGTATGCGAAACTGCGCGTTGCCGACACGCCGACCGATCCCGTCGACGCCGCAAAATTTGATCCGCTGGCGTGGGAGCGCAACGTGGATGGGTTTCGCGTCGGTACGCGGCAGGAAATCAATGTGCCGCTGCAGCTAGGCCCCACCAAAATTGTCCCTTACGCGTTGACCGATTTCACTTGGTGGCAGGAAGCACTCGACGGTAACGACCTCGCCCGCGCCGCCGGTCAAGTTGGTGTTCGCGCCAGCTTGCCGATGTGGAAAGTTGATCCGACCGTCCAAAGTGTCCTGTTGAATCTGAACGGGCTGGCTCATAAAGTTTCGTTTGATCTGGATGCATTTTACGCCGACGCGACGCAAGACATTAACGAATTGCCATTGTACGATGCACTCGATGATGACGCGCAAGAACACTTTCGGCGTCGGTTTGCCTTCAACACGTTTGGAATCGCGGCCGGTGGTGACACGCCGCTGAAATACGACGAACGTACCTACGCATTGCGATCGGGGCTCCAAGGTAATGTGACATCGCCTTCGGCAGAGATCTTCGACGACTTGGCCATGGTGAAATTTGGCGTCCGCCAACGTTGGCAAACCAAACGCGGCGCTCCCGGTCGAGAACGCATCGTCGATCTGGTCAATCTGGATGTGCAAAGCGCGTTCTTTCCGAAAAGCGCACGCGATAATTTTAACTCAGACTTCGGCATGCTGAACTATGACTTCCGCTGGTACATTGGCGATCGATTGTCAATCGTCTCCGACGGGCATATGGATTTCTTCTCACAAGGCCTGCGGACGGTGAGCGTTGGAGCCTACTCCAATCGACCGGAGGTCGGTGACCTGTATCTAGGAGTGCGAAGTATCGAAGGGCCCATCAGCAGTAATGTGCTGACCGCGCTGGGAACGTACCGTCTGAGCGATAAATGGGGAATCAAAGGTGGAGCGCAGGTGGACTTCGGAGAAGTCGGAACCATCGGCCAGCGATTGGGCGTGGTCTATATCGGCGAATCATTCTTGATCGAATTGGGATTCAACTACGACGCCAGTCGAGATAACTTTGGCTTCCGCTTCGGCTTCGAGCCGCGTTTCTTGCCGAAGTCACGAATGTTCCGCCCCGGCGGTGTCGCCATCCCGCCGGCCAGTTCAAGATGGCTGGAGTAGATTCGTTAGCCGTTTTCGCGTTTTGGCACTAGCCACGGTTCCATTGCGCAAAACCGCAAAACCGGGGCTATCGCCCAAACGACCAAACGGCTTACATGCGAGATCCTCATCTTCAGCTTTGACAACCACTAGCGCTTTGCCGCTGACAGGAGACCAGACTTTTATTTTCTATGAGTCACTGAACTAGAACGGCAGGGATGTCGCCGGTTTGTCCGGGCTACCAAGTCCGTCAGCCGGAAGACCGCCACCGGCATGTCTTGTGAGGATCGTCTTGAGCTTGGAAGCTCCGTTTTCACAGACCTCCTGAAGCTGATCGGTGAAGCTTACCTTCTGCTGTTCCTCTTCTTCGTCATCATCTTCTTTGCTGAGATCGACCAGGCCGATGCTGGAGTCCTTTAAGAAATCTTTGGCAAACGTGCCGATCGCCAATCGCAACTGCTTGTCCTTGGCCGAAGCGGCAGCCTCGAGTCCAGTTGCATTTTGCAGCACGTCGTTCGCGCTGAAGGCAAATATCTTCATCCGGCGGCGAACGAGATTCAGTTGATAGTTCGGAAGTTCAACGAGGAACACGGGCTCCTCAGGCTTGCCGCCCATCGTGCCCATTCCCATATCTCCCATCATCTCCGACATCGCGTCGGCATCCATTCCCATTCCCATGCCACCGGAGGCAGCTTTGGCGACGTTCTTGGCGTATCGAGTACCCGAGGCAACAAAGTCGGTATCTCCGTAGAGAATGTTTTTGTAGATCAAGTCTTCCAATAAACCGGCAATGTTCTCCGCTTCATTGGCCAGTTGCCGCTGAAGATAATTGGTGACGGTGACCAACACTTCGGAAACCTTCGCCTCCTGTGCTCCGGTAAAGTCAATTGTGCGCAGCGCCTTGATTGCGTCCAGCTGCATCCAAGCAGACTGTTTTTCGTCGCCGGCGATCGCGATCAAACGGTCAAGTGATCTGCCACCGGCGCCCTGTCGTCCAATCGCCCCCAACAACTGTACGCTGCGACGCTTCAGCCAATAGTCTAGGTCCGTGCTCCATTCGGCTTGGCCGGCAGTTTTCCCGTCAATCGTATTGATCGCAAACGTCTCTAAAATGTCTCGTTGACCGTCATTGAGTAACCGGCCTCCAACACCTTGGTCCACACGCAGATGGCGGATAAGCCCTTGAATTGCTGCGGCTTTGATCCACGGCGGTGAAGTTGCATCGCCTAACTGGGAGCTGAGAAAGGTGAACGCGGCCGACGAGGGACGTGGCGGACGAACACGCGTACCGTTGCGTACCAACGGCGATTCATCAAGTCGCCCCAACAGGGCAATCGCATTCAAACGCGCCGAAGGAGCGTAGTCCTTTCCTCTTGCGATCGATTGCATCGCCGGCAGAATCACGTCGGTGATCACCTTTTTACGGCTGGCCTCATTCACGTCCGACTTCATAAACGTTCTAAAGAAACTGTCTCTCAAAGATCCAGACTCTTTCAACTCTTCAGGCTGAGTCATCTGTGGAAAAATGTAGCCGTTAAAATATTCCTTCACTGGAACCATGTTGCCACTGGAGATTCCATCACGCGCGGCATCACGAGCCGCGTTACGAGTTTTACGAGCCTCGCTGTTAAGGCGAATCGCTTTGCGCCGCGCTTCGCCGCTGAGATTCTCCGTCGAAACGTCACGGAACTTTGCATTGATCGGAATGACTTTGACTTGAGTCTCTTTTTCCTGAGCCTGAAGCGCGTTGCCACCCATGAACATCATCGTCGAAACGGCAACCGCAAACAGAACCCGAAAGCAGGCCGTCGATGCGCGAGAGTGAGTTCGGAGGTAGAAGTCAAACATATTGGTTCCGTCTGTTCTTAATAAACTAAAAGCTTTGCTGCATCTTGATGTTCATCCTTCGCCACCGCGCTATATAAGCAACCGGCCCTCGCCAAAATGGTGAGAGGCAAAAAATGGTCCACCAAACTCTTTCAAATATATCGATTGTCTTGCGGGACTGGATAACCTGAGGCCCGCACCCTCTGATAGCTATCATAACCGGTTTTTCCCTAGGCATAGGGTACCTCTGAATTCCGGCGATTGTATTTTAATTCGATTTTCATAGGAAAAACCTGAATTTGTACCGGTTTTCAATCACCACGCGAAAACAGCGACGACCGCGTCCCATGGCTCACTCTATCCCGATTGATTCCTGGCAATCATGGCCAGCAAAGGATTGAGCTACCTGAGAGGAACGAAAAATCGTAAATTCATTGGCTCGCAAGCAAGTTTCATAGGTTTTGTCCGGTTTCTAACGTTCGAGATCCCTCGATTGTCTTGTTCATATTCCAGTTCTTCTCTCAAGAGAGCCCAATGTTGACTCGCCCAATGTTGACTTACCCGATGTTGACTTACCCGACCGAACTTCACCGGATCGCGCTTTACCGGATCGCGCTCTACCAGATTGCGCTTTACCAGATTGCGCTTTACCGGATCGCGCTCTACCAGATTGCGCTTTGTTTCGCCTCTGAATCTGCCTCCGCCACGCAAAGACCTCAGCCGTTGCCGCAGCATGTCCACGTTTGTTGTCGCGCCATCTTGATGATCCCCGTACTAATGATCGCCGTACTAATGATCGTCATCTTGATGACCTTCATTTTCAGTCAGCCCACCTTTGGGCAAACCGCGCTCAATAACACCCCACCCGCCAATTGGGTTCCAGCAGCGGTTCAACCCATCGAGTCACCTCGAATCGAGCTTCCGCGCTCCCAACAGACGCCGGCCGCTACCAATGAATCGGTGGCTGACGCGGCTGCTGTCGCGGTTGACGACCAACTCCGCACAGGGCCGGTTGTTATGAAATCTTCGACGCGGCAAGCTCCAGAAAGTTCCCAGAAAATTGGCCCGGCCGAGCAACGGATTATGTCTGATATTCAGGAAATACGGGCCATGCTGGGAGGCGGCCTTGAACGGGAGTTTGAAGCGATCAACCGAGAACTACAGAAACCAGTCACGGCATTAGGCACCTCGCCGTCACCGTCGGTATCGGTACCGATGACCGACTCGGGACTAAATCCGGCGGTATCCAATTCGGCGTTATCCAATCCGGCGGTGTCGGATCCCCGTTCGGCGCGACCCAATTTGCTTGACCAGTCTCCACTCCACAAAACACAGTATCTGCCATCTCAGAGGTACGAAGATCAGCAACAACGCAGCGGACGCGCAGTGGCTTGGCAAAAACTCGAACAGGAGCATAACCCAACCGTCGGCGAAATGTTTTCGCGCGAGCTTGGCGAAACGGTCCGCTCTGGCTCGCAGTCGTTGCCTTTGCGGCGAACTGCTGAAGTCCAACGTCGGTCGGCGGGCGAGTCGCTTCAGCCGAGCGTGCGTGATTCGATGCCTTCATTGCGTAACCACTCCAACAAGCTATCGTCAGTTGAATTGCGATCTGGTCACGACAACCGCGATGACCCGCGCACTACGTTGCGGCGATGCGCGCGAGCGCTTGAGCTGATCGCGGGGGCGCTCGAGCAAGTGGAAGCTTATCAAGAAGCCGACACCGTCCGCCAAGAGGCGTCCCAGCTATGGGAGAAGGCGCGGAGGCGCGCAGGGAGTAAACCGACCGTCGTCTCGTCGGCAACGAAATGATGCGGCTCACTCAATGTCTTTCGCCTTTTACTAGTGAGTGCTTTGTTCCAAACTTGGATTTAGGATGGCTCGCAGTGGCGTAAGCCGAATGGCACTCACTTTAGATTTTCAGCTCAGCGATTTTTTTAGGCAAACAAGATCAAGTATGCCACCCTCCCTTCGGGAGGGTCGGAGGCTCGCCGACGGGGAGGGCTTTCTTTTTAAAGCTAAATCGCGATATCTCATTGGCTAACAAAAGCCCTCTCCGCCGCTTAGACGGCGACTCTCCCAAAGGGAGAGTGGCACAATTGGGGCCTCATGGTTTTAAACTGAGTGCCATTGGGCGCAAGCTTCCAGCGCTTCCAGCTTGCGAAAGCTACATGATTATTTGATGGCAAGTAGGATGCTTGCCCCTCTTTTAGGTTGGAACAGAGCACTAAGTGAGGAGTTCTTCAATCAAGGAGTAGATCCTAGATCAAGCGGAAAGTAGCGATCCGGCGCGAGCCTTCCGGTACTTGCCTTCCGGTACTTAATTCACCGGACGACCCGCGTCTGGGGTGTTAAAAGATTGGAGTTGTGGTGCAAAATCCCAGCGGCCTTTCTGTTCCAAGCTTGGCACACCGAGTTATGATTGCCTGGTGGTGCGTCTGACGAAAGTGATCTGCAAGTAGGGTGGCGTCAAGCCAATGAAAC
>CALKXO010000309.1 GCA_938003615.1 uncultured Pirellulaceae bacterium
CATAATAGAGCACCGATTTTCTTTTAACCAAATATGGGTAGCCAGTATGAGCGATTCCGCTGATGCAATCGGGTTTTCAGACCCCGATGTAGCTGCTCGTCTTAACTTCTCGGATCCTTCCAATCGTTCTTCCAATCGTTCGACTCAAGGTCCGGAACCTGTGTTGGAGCCGACGCTCCTCAATGGTGAAGGCAACAAGCGGCTTGATTTTCCAGCAGCCAATCTTGGTCGGCTGCGGGCTCCGGTAGCGGAACCGGAGTCACGCGCTTCAGGTAAGTTAGAGTCGCGTAAGTCAAAGTCACGCAAGTCGGTGGCTCTCCAACGCAAGCGACGTCTTGAATCGCAACGGCAACGCGTTCGAGACGATAAAGCCAAACGGCTTGCCCGCCAGCTGGCGATTGAAGAGGATCTGGATTGGGAGGGGAGCCAGCGGAAGAAACTGTTGATCCTCATGTGGGCTTGGATTGTTGGCCTGTCCGTCAATGCCCTACTTCTAGTTTACCTGTGGTGTTCCGTTGGTGCTTGGGCGTCTGACAAGCAACCTATATCGCTGGTGTTCTCCGCGATCGAGATGGAGGCGGAAGATCAATTGGAGGTCGATTTTAGTTTGCCCACCGATGTGATGCCCACCGATGTGATGCCCGAAGAGGTTGAAGTCGAACTTGACCAAGCACTCGTTGAAGTGATGACGGTGGATGCTGTCGAGGCGACGGTTTGGTCGGAAGATCCAGAGCCAATTCCTGATCCATTGGCTGAGGGCTTGTTCGACGCGATCGATCCCGGCGTCAGCGGTCTTCGTGGCGATTCAGACGGTGGTGGCAGTCAAGGAAAAGGCGCGTCGTTCTTCGGCATCGAGGGCAGCGGCGACCGACTGGTATATGTGGTTGATTGTTCTGGCAGTATGGGATTCGAAAGACGTTTCCAGCGCGCCGTCTATGAGTTAAGTCAATCGCTGCGAATGATGGATAAAAAGCAAGAATTCTTGGTTGTGCTTTACAATGACCGGATTTATCCGATGCTTGACACGCAATTAATGAACACCAAACCGATCAAGGCAACAGAACATAATATCGAACGTGTGCTGAAATGGTTAAAGTTTCAACAGCCGATGGGTTCAACGTTGCCCGCCCGTGCGATGCGCGGATCACTTGAGGTTCAGCCTAGCTCGATCTTCTTTCTCTCTGATGGAGAATTGGTTGACGATACGATTGGGTTGCTGAGACGCTTGAATATCGATGACTCAGGATCGGGAGCAAAAAAAATTCCAATCCACACCATTACGCTGGGCTCGACTGGGGTCGGTGCAGGCATGATGCGGCAGATCGCTAATGAGAACGATGGCGATTTTGTTTGGGTGAAGTGAGCACAAGTAGGACGGGCTTCTGGTGCTTCTGACCTACTCCGCGCGGCCCGTCGTGATGAAGCGCTCTATCAGTGCCATCGCGGCTGCCTCTTTTTCGCCGGCCGTTTTTTCGACGATGACTTTTAGCCGATGCATCGCCTCGTCGATTTGCTCTCTTGGCAGGAAATCCAATCGCGTCGCGAGAATTGCCGCTTCCAAAACGGCATGTTTGGCCCGATTGAAACCCCAGAAATCACGAAGCTTACCTTGACGTACGGTCGAGCAATTCAAGTTCATTCGGGCGCCCGTTTCGTCAACGAATCCCACCTTGAACTCATAAAATCGGCATGCGTCAGCAAGAATCTTGCCGTCGATACCTTCCGCATCGATTAGGTAAGGGTGCTCTGGTTTTTGGCCAATCGCCGTCATCGCGAACAGCATCACATCATCGGTCACATGCAGTACACCGCAGCGCGTGCGTTTCAGATTCGCAAACGTCCGGGAGGTGTCGAACGGACGTAGCTGAAATTCCTCGATTGCACCATCGGCGCCAGACGAAACGGTTGGTCCCATCGGCGAAATGTTTGTCGTGCCGTCTTCGTTTGTCGTGGTAACAATGGCTTCTAGGATCATGATGAGTGCGTTGGGTTGGGGGATACTGAAACACCGGCAATCCTTAGGAAGTTGGCCAGCAATTGATATCCGTTTTCGGTCAGGATCGATTCCGGATGAAATTGCAGCCCGACCATTGGCCGCGTTTTGTGCTCCACCGCCATGATTGTCCCGTCAGTGGCTAAAGCGGTTACATTTAGACATTCAGGCAGCGTCAGTTTTTCGGCAATCAGTGAATGATAACGTCCCACCGTTAGTGGGTTGGGCACGTCCGTGAACATGGGAGAATCGGTGTGGTTGACCTCACTAGCGCGACCATGCATCGGACCTCCCGAGCGAATGACTTGTCCGCCGCAGCCTTGAACGATGGCCTGGTGACCGAGGCAAACTCCCAAAATCGGAAACTCGTGCGTTAAATCTTTGACGACGTTCAGGGAAATTCCAGCTTCGTCGGGTGTACAGGGCCCAGGCGAAATGACGATCGCTGCCGGAGCGCGCGAGCGAATCTCTGAAAGCGCAATTTCATCGTTTCGCACCACCTTCGTGCGCTGACCAAGCAGCCGAAAGTGGCGAGCAAGGTTGTGAACGAAGCTGTCGTAATTATCGAGAATCAATATCTCATTCATCAGCTTGATCCTTCGGTCTCATCGATGCGGCACGTAGTATCCCGGCGGCCTTGGTCCAGGTCTCTTCGTATTCTGCTTCGGGAGCGGACTGACTGACGATGCCGCCACCGACGGGAATTTGCCACCAGCCTTGTTGCGCCGTCACCGTCCGGATCAAAATATTCAGGTCGGCTGTTCCATCGAAACCAAGATAGCCCAATGAGCCGCAGTAAGCGCCACGCACGTCAGGCTCGAGTTCGGCGATAATTTCCATGGCGCGCACTTTGGGGGCGCCTGTAATAGAACCGCCTGGGAAAATTGCGGCAATCAAATCGGCTAGGTCGCAATCCTCGCGCAGTTTACCTTCCACCGACGAAACTAAGTGCAGGACGCTGGCGTACTCTTCCAATTCGCACAGTTGCGGAACGACGACTGAGTCATCCTCACAGACGCGCGACAGATCGTTTCTCATCAAGTCCACGATCATCGTGTTTTCTGCCGCGTCTTTGACGCTGGAGAGGAGATCTTCGCGCGCCTGAATGTCAACCAGCGGTTGTCCCGTACGCGGACGAGTGCCCTTGATCGGACGCGTCTCTACGACTCGGTCTCGCACGGAGACCAGACGTTCGGGGGAAGCACTGATGATTTGCGTGGGCGCGAAACCCGGAGCGTCAAAATCAAAATAGCCACTGAACGGAGCAGGGTTGCACTGGCACAGTCTAAGAAATAGTTCTTGCGAAGTGCAGTTGGCGGGAAGACGCAGTTGCTGGGCCAGATTGATTTGGAAGACATCACCGGCGTAGACATACTCAACGCACCGTTTGACCGCCGCAACGTAAGTGGGTTTTGAGAAATTGCTGGTCAGTCCGGTCGGGCCACTGACGGCGTGTTGGGCCGATGAGTTGTCCGGTGCAGCGGGAGCATCGGTGGGAGTTGAGACGTTTTGATTGGGAGCTTGCTCCAGCGTTTGAAGACACCATGCGATACGTTCCTCTGCTCTTTGTTTTCGTTTGGCGGCATCTGTTTCAGGGAACCCTTGGGAGACGATCACGCAGGTCTGTTCTTGATGGTCCCATGCCATCACGCAGTCGTACAATCCAAGCACTAATGCCGGGATGGGAAACGCATCATGTTTGGCACGTGGGGCATTTTCAAAAGCGCTGTTCAATTCGTAGCTGAATAGTCCTGCAATTCCGCCCTGCATCGGCGGCAAATCTGACACTTGGTGTGTGTGCCATTTGTCCAACCGCTGCCGAACTTTATCGAGCACACCGGAAGTCGTATCCGCTTCACCAGCAACGATCCAATCAAACGGATCGGCCATCAAGAACGAGTACCGCCCCAGCCGTTCCGAAGGGGCGCGGTTGGTGGAGTCTGAGTGCGCGCCGCTGTGCATCAGCAACAGTCTCTTTTCACGCCCGAAGGCCAGAAAAGCCTGTTCAACAGTCGGCGCTGATTGAGCATCGGGAAATCGGTAGACGAGAGGGAAATTGGCCTTCGTCTGCGAGTCGTGTTGATAGTCGTTTTGAGATTTTTTACGCGCGGTCATTCGAAATCTTGGTTCAGGCGGCGGGGCATTGACGTTTTGTTAGCACCCCACCCGGTATTGTAACGCCACCGTGTTTCTTCGCGATGCCGTCTCGTTGAGCCTAGAAAAGAATTGCTTTCTTTTTCGCGCTATTTTTTCTCTGCAGGAATTTCTGTCGCCTACGTTAGAGATCGCCAACGCTTTTGGGCAGTGGCAGTAGTCTTCGTACGCCAAGGTTGTAAGCATCTAACGAATGCAGCAGAGAGAGTGCCTCGCAATCATTAGGAAAACAATGAAAACGCGGTGCGTTGGCCTTTTTTAGTTTTAGCCAGTATTTCGACTGTCTTGGGTTAATCAGAATCATCGAAGAGGTCTTTTTGTTTTGGCAGTAGACGTTTCTCATGAATTTGAGGTCTGTCGACGTCAGTTGAGTCAATGGTCACGCTGAGAAAAGTTTGAGGGATGCCCTTGGAGATGCTGTAATTCAGCATCGGTGAAATGCTCTCCTTCTGCAGTGAAATCTTCAAGCATAGCTGGCCTATATTTGACGATTGCCGTTGGATAAAGAACACCTGATTACTTGATCGCTAGCATGCCGAAGCTTGCTTTGCAGTCCAAACATCGCCAGTGCGCTATTTCCCAGTGCGCTCTTTCGTTATATCAGCCTGCCATCTACGGTATCCCACACCAGCCAGCAACAGAAAGGACTTTGGGTGCTGCTGCGGATTGTAATTTTGTTGATTGCTTTGATGATGTTTACTGACGCTGCCTGTGCAATTCAGGTTGGTCCGGCAATCGATGCGCAGCACGGCGATTATGATTCAGCGGGCACCGTCTTCGACGCGGCAGACTTGCAGCAACCCAACGGCAGACGTGGTGCTCCCTTCGGACTATCGTCAGAATGGCTTACAGCTTCGGAATCGGGGTTGGCTACAGCACAAGCCAACATCACGGTGCCGCTTCTTTTTGTTGGTGCTCCCCCTCCGTTGGTGAAAGCGGGTTTTGCATACACCGACTTGTTTGCTGCCGATCGTTTTGGTTTACCTGACGATTTGTACGCATATACAATTGGACTTTCGCGCGTTCGAAAAATTAACGATTCTTGGACGATTCGAACGATGTTGGGAATCGGATTCGCCACCGATGGTAGCAACACTTCCAGCGACGCTTGGCAATTTCGCGGCGGCGTGTTTGGAATCTATAAACGCAGTGAGAATCTCAGTTGGACGTTCGGAGCACTGGCGACGGGCCGCGATGACTTGCCGGTCATTCCGGCTGCCGGGGCGGTGTGGATGCCGAATCCGAATCTGCGCTATGACTTGACTTTCCCCAAACCGCGCGTCAATTTCCTGCTTGGCGAAAAAGGCGCTCGCCAGCAGTGGGCTTATCTTGGCGGCGGAATCAACGGTAGCACTTGGGGGTACGAGCAATCAGGATCAGTCGACGACCGACTGACCTATAAAGACGTAAGAATCG
>CALKXO010000310.1 GCA_938003615.1 uncultured Pirellulaceae bacterium
GGTCGCAAAATACAACGTATCAACTGACTGGTGCAGCCTCTCTGACCACGCAAGTGCCGATTGGTCTTTGGCGGATGCGTCTTTCAGTTCACCGTTGGCTTGCTTCCTGCGGGCTTGCTTGGCCTGTTTTACTTCACGTACCAACAACGCCTGCACGACAGGGATTAACAAATCCAATCGTGTCTTCCAATTGCCGTCAGAATCAGGAATTGGGCTGAGGTCCGAAGCCGTCGACAAACTGGCCACTTCAGCCAGCAAACGCTCGACCTCTTGGTCGCCGATTTTCGATATACCGGTCACAAGTTGGGCCATCCGTTTGAGCCCCTCGGATTGCGACTCGGCAACATGAACCGCGCCCAGAATTTTTTCAATCATCTTTCATCTCGGTCTGACGCAACGTCGTCTGTTTCAGTATTGTCGCTCGAACCCAATCGGTGACGTTTGGCGACGTTCGGATAAGTTCGGTCGCGTTGGACAAAGCTGACCATTGGCCTCACGCTGGCATTGTTTTTCAGTGGAATGGGCTCAATCAAGGGGAATGAACCGGAATCAAGCTCAAAAGCGGCCTTCTAGCGTTGACCATTTTTTCCAGTCCAGATAGCTTAATACCTGCTCGAAAACAATTTAATAGGTGAAAACCTCAACCCGTCCCCAAACACGAAATTTGGCGACTTCAACGTATTGAATACTGTGCCCAATAAAGTCGAAAAACAGATCGAAAAACGCAAACAGAAACTCTCCTTCGAGCATCTCGGACTCTCCGATGAAATGCTGGACACACTGGAACACATCGGCTACGAAAAACCTTCGCCCGTTCAAGCGGGTGTCATTCCACTTGTACTGGATGACTTTGATGTCATCGGCCAAGCCCGCACCGGAACCGGCAAGACAGCCGCGTTTGCGATTCCGATTCTTGAGATGCTGGATTTGGAAGTTAAGAAACCAAAGCCTCAAGCGCTGATCTTGGCCCCCACGCGCGAACTCGCCGTGCAGGTCGAAAACGAATTCAAGCGCATGTCCAATCCGGAACAGGTTAAGTGTTGCTGCCTGTATGGTGGCCGTCCGATTAAAACACAAATTAACCAACTCGAACGAGGCTGCCATGTCGTCGTCGGAACCCCTGGGCGCGTGATTGATCACTTGAACCGAGGTACGTTGAACGTCGACCAGTTGTGGTTCGTTGTTCTGGACGAGGCCGACCGCATGCTGGACATTGGCTTCCGCCCGGACATCGAAAAAATTCTCCGCCGCTGCCCCAAAGAGCGACAGACGTTACTGCTCAGTGCGACGCTGCCGTATGCCATTTTGCAATTGGCCAAGCGATACATGTACCGGCCTAAGGTCATTAATTTTTCCAAGAACAGTGTCGCGGCCGAAACCATCGAGCAATTCTACATGACGGTCCCCGAGGACTTGAAGTACGATATTCTGAATCGACTACTGGAGCGCGAGCAACCCGAACAGTCGATCATTTTCTGTCGGACGAAATTGGGTACTGAGCGTCTATACCGAAAAATGTTCAAGGCGGGAGTCTTCAGCGATGTGGGTACACTGCACGGCGACATGAACCAAGGCGCGCGAGATCGCATGATGCGTGATTTCCGTTCCGGCAAAGTCCGTTATCTTGTCGCGACAGATGTCGTCGGCCGTGGAATCGACATCACCAACGTTTCGCACATCATCAATTTCGACCTGCCGGGATTGAGCGACGACTACGTACACCGCGTCGGCCGAACCGGTCGAATGGGAAAACAGGGCGTCGCGTTTTCATTCGTCACGCCACAACAAGGCGTTGAACTGACGAAGATCGAGCGCAAGATCAACAGTGAACTGCAGCTAGATCCGCTGCAAGAAGAGATCGATGAAATCCGCGGGCCTTTGTCGTCGCGCGGTAAATCCAAGAAACGCTATCGACGCGCGTTGTAGTCGTCGATTCTCATTGTTTCGGTGCTTGTGAAAAGCAGCAGAAAAATAGTCATCTTTGAGAGTTGACTAACCGCAGCCTTTGATTTCGAACGCAGCCTAGAATCCCCTTGGCAATCTGATCTCAAATAGATGGCTTTTTTAAACACTGTTCGTTCAATAGACCTGCGCTGGCAACCAAGGCCACCATATAAAGCACTCACCGAACGGAACTTCGCCCTGCGCCAGTCTTGCGTTTGCCTTGCTGCTGCCCTTTTCCATACGAGGAAGCACGCATTTTTCCGTGCGAGAAAGTTGCGTCGGGCGGGGATGTTTTATTTGTTGACACGCTACTTTTGAGTTTGGATGATCGAAATAAAACGATACATTAAACGGTCCGTTTTCTGATTTAGAAAGCTCTGTGTGTCTGAAATTGATTCTCTTTACCAGCGTTCTGTCTCTGCTATGACAGCCCGCGAAAAGGTCGCAAAAGCCATCGAACTCTTCAATTGCAGCCGAGAGTTTATCGGGAGAGAGATTCGGAAATCTCATCCAAACGTGAGCGATGAACGATTGAAACTCCTAGTCGCACTTCGAATGTATGGCACCGATAAAAAGACACGTGAGCTAATCGAAGATCTGCTAAACAATGTTCCCTGTTGAATCGTTTAAGAACACTTTGTTGAAGTTCGTCTCGATTCTTCGACGGCGAGAAGTTCCGTTTCACTTAACGGGTGGAATTACGGGAGTGGCGTACGGTGAACCGCGATTAACCCAAGACATTGTTCTTGAGAACAAGGCGACGTTAGACAATTTGAATTGGCTGATTGATGAGTTAGGAAGATCTGACTTCATTTTCTCTGCTGACTCTATCAAGCAAGCAGTTCAAAACGAAAAGATGTTTCAGCTGTTTGACTCAGTCGAAGCATTGAAACTGGATGTTTACCCGCGCGAGATGATTGAAGGTGAATTGACGCGTTCCAACGTAGTCGAAATTTTCGAATCGACCACTTTGCCCATTGCTTCTCGAATCGACGCCGCGATTTCCAATATGTTTGGAATTACCAAGCGTTCTTTAAAAGGGATTTCAAAATCTCCGCACACAGTTGATTCACCTAAGTTGTGTAGACGTAACACTCGATACGCGGGCTTGTCCCAATTTTCTGAATAGCAAGTTGAAAGAAATAGCCCAAAATTGTTTTTTGTTAACGGGAAAGAGCCATGACGACGTGTATCCGTTTCACCGTTATACCAAGTTAGTTCCAGTTCGATCTCCTTGAATCTGGAAACATTAATTAAATATGCGCCAGTGAAACTGGTCGCATGAACTCCATAATTGGTGTCTCCAATTCGAAACAGTTCAAACTGAGCCTGCCCTTCTATATCAGCTAAAACTCCGCGCTGGTCTCGCAAACTGAGCAGCTCCTTGCGATGATTTTCTAACTCTCTCCACGTGTTCAAAAACGCAAGTATGAAAGCGATCAATATCGCCATCATCGCAATTGAGCGAATTGAAAATTGAGGATTGATTGGCATTGGCTATTTGTATATTGGTCTAGGGAAAGGAACTGGCCGCACCGAGCAATCTGGACAAAGAATGCAGTCTGCGGAAACAGCCACAACATCACCATGAAGGCATCCATTCCCCATCCGCATACCCCAAGGGATCTCTGATAAAGAACTCGTCGGTGGCCGGACCGTAGTACCCCGCTCGCTAGTATAATGACTCAAGCCGCCTTCTTACGGCGTTTGCTGGCCTTTTTTCGAGTGGCTGCTTTCGCTTTGGGTTTGGCGATGGTTGT
>CALKXO010000311.1 GCA_938003615.1 uncultured Pirellulaceae bacterium
GGTCAATGGATTGATACTGGAAGGTCGCTATTTGAGATCGAGCTCCAAGCCATTGAGGCAAAAAGACCGCCGCCAGCATAGAGCCAGTCGAATTCAGCACCGATTCTCAACTGCGCATCGAACAAAAGTGCCGTAAAAAACCGGCCTGCGCAAAATGGGCAAGTCTACGAAACCGTGCTATATCATGAGCTAGGGAAGCTTCCCGAGCCCGACATCGCCCACCGATTCTGTTAACGAGGCAGAAAATGAAGCTCCCGAAGCGCATTGCCCGGGAGCTCCAGTTGACGCGTCTTTTGACGCATCTCGATTCGGCTATCGCTCGGCGGGTTGCGTCCTTGAACAAAGACGCAACACGCAGTCAGAGACACGAGCGTTAACAATGCCTCGCTCGAGGACTCGTGAACAAATTAACACGAATGCTGTGCTTGCCAAAAACCTACTACTATTTCTTTATTAAGTAGTAGACGTCGTCAAGCGCGTCAAATTTAGGATTGTTCTTGCCTATTTTTGGATCTAGCGTCCAAACGTAGTTGTTTTTAAATGTGATCGTATCGAACAAAATGAACCGACCCTTTCTCATCACAAAACCATCGCGTGTTTTATCGGCATAGAAAACGCTATTATTCAACCAAGAATTATACCTATTGCCCTTAAAAATACCGACTCCCTTACGAACCAATTCTGTTCCGTTTTCCTCGAACCCGCCGTTGCCCTCTTCCAGCACAATGGCTACGTTGTTGTCCATCAAGTTGTTGTGGGCGTCGATTTCAGTCCAGATCGAGTACCTGTCTTTCGACCCGATAATTACATTTCCGATAATTTTAAAGCCATTACTAAATGCATCCACGTCGATTCCGTCCACATCCGAATTGTAGAGCAAGTTATGTTTAATAAAACCGTAGTCTTTACCACCTGCTCGTGCACTAAGTAGATGTATTGCACGGTAAACGGTTCCTTCTGTGTAACAATGGAGGATATTTACGTTAGTTGATGATGAAATAAAGAATGCGTTCAATGCCCCTTCGACACGAACTCCTTTAATCACAACATTATCTGCTCCAAGGGTGACAATCCCACAGGCTTTAGGAAGTGTAATGCCGGAGCCATCTTTAACTGTACTTTTTTGCACGATGATCCGCCCGCGCTGCGTTCCTAGGAAAACCACATTCTTTTTGCGATTTGACGTTACAAACTTTTTTTGTTGTCTGTTGAATTCTCGATCGGCTTCATCCACAGTTGGAAAAGTTTGACGAAATTCCGCTTCTGTCCGAACACTGAAAACTCCATCATGCTTCGTGGGACGTGGCGTGAACGCCGCACCGCCTTCTGGCACTACATCCACGCCGTTGTAAATAAGGGTTCCATCAAGCCAGATCGTTTTGTTACTACCGACGAAGATTGGAGACGGCACCCTGATTTCTCCACTGAAAATGAACGTTCGTTTCACGTCGTCTGCGAGTTTTTTACGATTTTTTCTCAATTCCCTACGGCTGCGTATCTTGACCCCCGCCACATCTGGAGCTGTTGCAGGGCGCTGTTTCAATTTTTGGGAAGTCTCCTTAACGGACCAAGCATCGGAAATCTGACTTGCAAATCCAGCATTGCCAAGGAAACGCGCGGTGTTGGCAACTTTGTCTGGAATTTTCCCGTCTTTTAAGTTTTTGCGAACTAGAGCAATGTTGTTCGGCGTTGTTGGCGCCTTCTTAACTCTAACTTTTCCAAAATCAGGTTTGTCGGGCTCTCCAATAACGCTGGCATTGACGAGCCAAGTGTTGTTAGTGGATGTAAAAACCTGCTGAGCCTCTAGGGTCACCGGAAAAACAACTACTGCCAGCAATGCCAAAACTATCTCATGCAATCGAAAAATCATTCTGTACCTCTCCGTTAACAACAAAAGAAATCCTAAACCTGCGACGATCGCGAGTTTACTTAAACATTATTTTGTGTCGCTTCTCCTACCCGAATTAAAACAAAGCGGTGAGCTGATTCAACCGAACTGGTTACGTCTATTCAGAATCAACTTTCGAGTAGTATTGGCCAAAGACGCGAAAGTTGTACTGGTCGGAAGATGACAAGACCACCTTGGTTCCAAACGTCTCCACCAATCCACTTCCAATTAGTTGCGAGGCGGCGACGTACGCTTCGTATTTTGATTCTAGAGTGCCATAGAGTCCAAATTCATCGGGACCAGCCGCAATGATTTCGTTGAACACCTCCTCTTGGTCCTGCGCTAAGTACTTTTCTCGTAGGTAAAAAAGTTGCGAGTGCATGTATGATTTTTCCTCGTGCTCGATCGAAGCATAGTCAATCTTGACGGGTACTCGTTCGCCAATTCGCTTCCTCGACGCTTCCAAAATATGCTTTAGCTTACTGGGGGCTGGAGTCTCTTCGTAAAGCGCCTTTAAAACACTTCGCATGGTGGTATGGTCGGTGCAGATCATCCACTGGTCGTCAAGGAAAAACTCTTCTTCACGGCACATATAGTTGTCCGGCAAAGGACCAGAAGCGGGCAACTCGAACGACAGATCTTCACCGAAACCATCTTCTATCAACTCCTTGGCTCTCGCGCGGATTGCCGCAGAGGTTCTGGCATAAAGCCTGCCGTAGTCACTCTCCATCTCAACGAACCAATCGCGCGGTTCCAAGACACGATTTTCAGCTTCGATTCGGCTTTGAAAGAATAAATCCATAGTATCAGGATCCCCAACCGGATACATTTCCAACCAGCGATTAACTCCATCGTTAGGATCAGCCACCCAAGCTTCGAAACGAGAATTGGAGAAATTGGAGACAGTGTCAGGGGCAAACTTTTTGGATTCACTAATGATCCCGTAAACCTCATGATCACCGACTGGATTAAAGTCATCGCTCGTATCATCCTCAACGTGATGAATTTGAATCGTTTCCATGAAGGCTTCGTGTCGCAATTTGGAATCGAAACCGAACGCCCTCAGTTCGGAGACCGGCAAAAGAAGTGCTGGTGGGTCTTCGATCGGCAGAAACGACTCAACAATTTTTCCGTATTCTGTTGCGGGACGCGTGAAGGTCATCACGAAATCCCACTCCACGACTGAACGGTATACATCTTCTCCGACTTCTACGGTGGCGGCGTCTGGCATAAGCGACATCACGAAACCGCTGGCGCGTAACGCTGTTGGATGGAAGCCAAGAGATTCAGTCACCAGTTCCGTTGTGTACTCAGGGAAATTTTCCGGAACGAAGAACCCACGAACAACGGTTGACGGTGAACAACGTTCCAACAGTTTCTGGACGACTTGATACGACCGATGAAGAGAAAGCGATCGAAATTTCTTATCGGCTGCACCATTGACTCTGGACAACAGCTGCGACGAATTCTCTTCGTCGTTCGAAATCACAACAACATCGCCTGATCGTTCCACAGAAAGACCGTCCAAAAAGCTCTTCAGATGGTCAGCAAATAAAACAAGCTCTGTCTCTTCGAACTTTTCATGCTCGCCATCAGTGACCACGGGGCCTTGGATCAGCTCATTCTCTTCTTGTTGACTAAGCCGCAGTTCAGAAAGCTGTTCCGTCGCCTGCGATTGACCGCTCTTGAGCATCTGCTCGATAGTTTGCAGGCAATGGGGGGGGCCGTTTAGAATTATAGAAAATTTGGGAAACACTCCGGTCCAAAAATCGGATCGTAGCGCCGGGGAATCTGCATCAAGCCCCGGATTCTGGTGAATCACGATTGAGACTTCATTCAGCTGCGCAAGATTGTTCTTAAGTTGACTCCACCCACGTTCAAACTGATTAATGCCGGCTTGGTCAATTAACGGGTCTTCGCCATCCTGAAGGATTTCAAACCCGCGGCAAATACGAGGATTTGAGAAAACGAGAAGTTCAAAGGATTGCAAGAACTCGTCTGGTTCTTCAATAACTACAAACGCCGCACAATTCTTGCTGACGAACTTTTCGAGCCCCAGCTGCTTCGCGTGACAAAACGATGACAACGCCAAGCAACTGAAGGTTAAAATGAAGATGACTCTCGTTATACCTCCCAACAAATCTCTGCCTCCAAAACAAATTGGACCATGATTGGCCAGATTGCAAGAAAGCCCAAGACGCAATTGCAGGAGATCCCTCCCCAAACAAACTGAATTTCTAGCTACCGACCTTTAAAACCTTAATTCCCACCTCACAAGAATATCTGCACTTCCAAAGCGCCAAGCATGTGTCATTTTCTAAGGAATATCTCGTCAACCTTGCATGTACGGGGGGCTGACAAGCCAAAAAAACCGACTTAACGGTTTTCATGCTACACCAGTGGTTGGGAATCGCAATGGAAAAAAAGGCTCTCTAACAAAATGATTGGGTGAAATTGCGTTAGCGGCGCATCCTCACTTGAGCTCCTCAGAATGGGGTGCCCCTTCCACATCGCCGTCGTTTCGACCTCAATCCTCGTTACCCGCTCGGGCTCTACCCGTTCAAGGGCTTTGCCTACGGCAACTGCAAGATTGTCGTTAATTCATCCAGCGGCTTGGACGAGATCCACGTTGCCGTGGCTGCTCGCAAGAACAGCAATCCCCGTTGCGGCCGATGTGGTAAGCCAAGATCAACTTACGACACTCGCCAGCCACGAAGCTTTCAGTTCGTGCCGATTCTCGGCTTACAGGTGTTCTCCCTCCTCGCAATGCGGCGAGAGAAGTTTACACCACAGAGGACACAGCGATCACGGAGGAAATGACCGGCTCAACTCTGTGGGCTCTGTGGTTCAATCCTCTGCTACCAGTGAAAAACGAAAACAGGACCACTAATTGGTACTAATCTCCACTAATAACACCAAACAGATCAACCGTCTGCTGATTCAAAAATTAGTGTCGATTAGTGGAGATTAGTGTTCTTCTATTAGTGTTCTTCTTTTACGCAGCAATCTCCCTGATCCAGCAACAACCCAATGCAGCCTATCAGGGTGCGAAGAAACGGAGCCATTACGCCGCGTCTTTGTCTACGCCGCGTCTTCGCCTTCGCTGCGCTTGAGGGCTTCGTCGGAGATCTCGCCGTCTTCGCTGACGTCTTCAAAACGGACGCTCACTCGTTTCGAGACGCCTGACTCTTGCATGGTGATTCCGTACAACGTCGTTGCTGCTGTCATGGTTTTTTTGGAGTGCGTGACAATTACGAACTTCGTCCATCCCAGAAAGCTCTTGAGTACGTCAATGAAGCGACCGATGTTGGCTTCGTCAAATGGAGCATCGACTTCGTCCAGAACGCAAAACGGGCTAGGACGGAATTGAAAGATTGCCATCAATAAACTAACGGCCGTCAGCGCTTTCTCGCCACCACTAAGAAGTGAATTGTTGAACTGCGGTTTGCCAGGTGGCGTCGCAATAATCTCCACGCCCGCCTCTAACGGATCGACGCCCTCTTCCAAGATGATGTCCGCTTGGCCGCCGCCGAACGTCTGGCGAAACAGCTTCTGAAAGTTCTGCCGGATCGCCTCGAGTGTCTCTACGAATAATTTTCGACTGTCAGCATTGATCCGGACGATGATCTTCTCCAACGTCTCTTTGGCTTGGACCAAATCTTGATACTGCCCGTCCATCTTCATGTAACGCGATTCAAGGTCTTCCAATACCGACAACGCATCAAGATTGACCGAGCCAATGTGGCCGATCTTTTTTCTCAGTTCGGCGATTTCGGCGTCAATCGTATCGCGCTGAAACTGATCCTCATCGGAAAGCGTCAACTCGAGATCAGCCGCCGAAATCTCAATTCCATAGTCTTCTTCTAGGCGATTGGCTAGTTGCTGCCGCTGCATGGTCAGCTGATCAATCTGCAACGTGGTTTGATGAGCCTTGTCCTGAGCCAGACGCCATGCGTCACGTTGGGCGGTCAGTTCAAGATTCATTTCCCTCCGTTTGTTGTCGATCTCACCGCGTGTTTTGAGCAGTCCCTCAATCGTGTCAGACGCCGCTTCGTTTTGTTGTTGAAGATCCGTCAGTGCTTTTTGGGCGGCTTCAATTGCCTTCTGCGCTGAGGATTCCGCCTCGAAGTCGGATTTGATCTGATCCGCTATCTGCGAAAGCAAATGCTCCTGTTCGCGTTTTTCGTCGATCGCCTGTGCCTGTCGATGTGCCAGATCGTCCAGTTGCTGTTCCCATTTGGCCAATTGCACTTTGGCGGCAGTAGCCTTGCGTTCGGTTTCCGATCGCTGTTTTTGTGCAGCTTGTGCCGAAGATTCGTCGGAGCTGATCAGTTGCGTGATCGACGCAATTTGCAGCTCTTGCGAAGCAAGCTGATCTCGGTTGGAAACCACCTTGGACTGAGCAGCGGTTAGCTGACTAACAGCCGATTCATTTTCTTTTCTAGAGGCAGCAAGACTTGAGTTGGTTTGTTTGAGTTGCTCCTCAATCATGACAGACTGAGATTGAAAATCAGACAGTTTCCTCGCCAGTTGCGTGTTTTCACCGATCAAGTTTTGGACATGCTCTTCTGCGTCATCGCGTTTGACGGTCAAGTCCGCTGTTTGCTCGCGAATCGTTGAAATTTCCTCTTCTAGCTTTACGAGTGCTCGTTTGAGTGCACGTAGTTCGCTGCGGCGGGAGACGATGCCGACGGATCCGGTTTTTGGTCCGACCACCACCGTTCCGTCCGCCTCGACGATTTCTCCATCGAGCGTCACAAAACGAGAGTTCTTCCCTGTACCTGCTTGCAGTTCCAACGCATGTTGAAGTCTCTTAACGATCCAAGTTCCGCCGAGCAGCTTTTCGATGAAGGCGAGGTAGGGCTTGTCCACTTGCACCAGTCGGTCAGCGCGTCCAATGACTCCCGTCGATCCGCTCAAGTTGACATCAGGATCAGCACCGAGTGACGTCGGATCGTCCAGCTGGATCAATCCAACACGTCCGTGGACCTTCAGTTCTTCTTTGGCCAACAGGTCGATCATTTGTCGTCCGTTGACAACCAAGTATTGCGCTTTGTCTCCCAATGCGACATCGACGATGCCCGCGTGTTGAACGTTGACCGAAACTAAATCCGCAACCAACCCCACGATTTCGCCTAAGTAGCCTGCGGAAGAGGTTTGGGCCTGTTTCAGCAAATCTTGCGCTCCCGCGTTGACGCCTGCGAGCGAATCTTCCAGTTCTTCGATCACCTCCGAACGTTGCGTCATTCCCGATAGCTGGTTGGTCAGTTCCCCCAAACGTTCCTTGAGAGATTCAGCCTGTTCCTTGAGCTGTTCGAATTTTTCGCGAGCTGATTTGAGAACAACGTCGCGCTCTTCTTCCTCTTTTCGCAGACGATCGGTTTCCGAAGCGATCCGTTTCAGCTCGCTTTGGCTTTGTTCCCGAGCCTCATTGAGACGCTGGATCTCGCCGGCGGATTTCTCTTGCAACGCCGAGTAGCTTTCGATTTGGGATTCACTGGTGCTGACCAGTTTTCCGATTTCGCCGATCACCTGCATCAGGGAAACGTACTGTTGGCGGCGACTTTGGTTTTGGTCCTGAAACGATGAAATGTTTTCGTCCAGCGTTGATAGTTCCGCTTCGTATGACTTGAGCGAAGTGGAGACGTCGCTGAATTTATGTTCGGCGGCTTCGAGTTCTTCGGTGGATTTTTCGATACGCGATGCGAGCAGTTTTGTTTTCTCCTCAGCAGCAGTGTGTTGAGCCTTATACTGAGGCGAGCGTGCAGCAAAGTCAGCGATGCGTGACTCATTGAGCTCGAGTTGCGATTTTGCCTGAGCGATCTTCTCCCGTATTTCAGCTGCCGAATCCTGTTGAGCCTGAACTTTGGAAGCGCTTTCGTTGAATTGAGTTTCGATTGCTTTGAGTTCTTCAGCCTTGGAGAGCGTCGTCTTCTCTAAGCCCTCAATTTCGGTTTTCAGCGCTTTGTCTTTTGCCTGTGATGACTCAAGTTTTTGCGAGTACTCTCGCCAATCTTTCATCCCGACAAACGTTCTTAACTCCTGCAATCGCTCGGAGTGCTCTTTATATCTTGCTGCTTTTGATGCCTGAGCCTTCACGCTGCGGTAGCGACTTCCGACCTCGTCGACGATATCGGCCAGACGGATCAGGTTTGCCTCGACACGAGCCAGACGTCTTTCCGCCTCGACTTTTTTTGCCTTGAAACGGCTAATGCCGGCCGCCTCTTCGAAAATTGCGCGTCGATCTTTGGCGTTGGTTTGCAGCATCCGTTCGACTTTGCCCTGCTCGATCAGGCTGTAGGCATCTGTGCCGACGCCGGTCCCACGAAAGAGACTACGGATGTCTTTGAGGCGCCTCGTTTCGCCATTGATCAAATATTCAGTCTCACCACTGCGGAAGACGCGTCGGCTGACGTGGACTTCGTCCGCATCGTAATCGAAGACGCGGTTCTGGTTTTCCAGAATGATGGTCGCCTGCGCAGCGTTAGCAGGCCGACGTCCGCTGGGACCGCCGCTTCCCTTAAAAATGACATCCGACATGTCCTTGCCGCGCAGACTCTTGGCGCTCTGCTCGCCAAGCACCCATTTGATCGCGTCAACGATGTTCGATTTTCCTGATCCATTTGGGCCAACCACAACTGTGATCCCGGCAGGAAACTCGAATCGGGTTTTCTCGGCAAAGCTCTTAAAGCCACTGACTTCAAGTGCTTTGAGCATTCGATGACTCCATTGGATGGTAAAAGGTTATCGGTCGCGCCGCGCGACACCGGTTGGCTTTGTTTTGAACTTGGCGTGCGCTTATTGCTTTATTCGAGACCACCACGAGGCTGGTTTGACAGCCGCATCCTTGATTACTCCAGCGCTATTTTCGACGCCGGTTTTCAATCGACTACGCAGACGCTCTCCCGGGAGCTTAATCGGAGTCTTGAATTTGTCGGCTAAGCCTTGCGTCATACGCGACGGGTTGTTTTTGCTGGACGCCGAGTGTGAGATTTCGCTGGACAAAAGGTCGCCTTGATATCTTCGGCCAACCTTCGGCGTGGCGTCAACGACCAACCGTCCGTTGAGTGTGCCTTCTTTCATTGCTAAACGAGTCATTTTTAGCAGCGTTTCGTATCCGTATCCTGCTTGGGAGACGGTTTGGATGACGTCGCTGACACGGTCGCTGCACGTAGAGCGAAACGAATCATCTGATTTATAGGTTGCCACGGTAACGGTTCCGTCTTGATTTGATTTGGCCGTCAGACCGGTTTCGACATATAGGAATTTGTCGTTGAAGGTCTGCGAGTCGTTGAAGACGACGATCTCAGCGATGTCCATACGTGAAAAGTGCAACAGCGCGGGGGACTGGTTATCCACCATGCACATTTTGAAATCATGACTCAACCACTGGCCGGCGACGACGGGCGACTGAGGATTGCGTTTGCGGATCGCCCGAAACGCGCCGTATCGAGTCTCTGCGCTGGGTTCGTTAAGTAGATTCTCCAAAGCTTGTTCAGCGCCAGCCGATTCGAGTGTCGTCAAAGCAGCCAATGCCTGCCAACGGAAAGCTGACTCAGCGCGAGCAGCCGCTTCCAGAATTTCAACGCCATCGTTGTGTCCTTGATAGGACAAAGCTTGAGCTGCCGCAAAACGCACTTGTAGATCGGCGTTGCCGAGAGCGCGTTTGAGCGCGGGAAGCGCTTGCTTGCCCATCGCTTCAAGGCGGATGGCCGATAACCCTGCGGTCAACGGGTTTTGCAGCGACGCTTCTAGGGTGTCCATTCGATTGACTCTGAGATGTGCCGGCTCATTGTATGCGAGGTTGGAAATCACTTGAGCGAAACGACCCACGTTGTGGCGATACTGATTGGGAATTTTCAATTCGATGATTTGATCCGTTTTCGAATTGGCGACTCCTTCAAGTCCAGTCGCCGTTGAAACGGTGAAACGCTCATTAATTGCGGCTGAGATGGAGGTGGAAGTTCGAATCGACTTCGATCCAGTTCGAATCATCAACATTAAATCACGATCGATTTTGGATTGGCCGCCGCCAAGCACAAGGCCCGATAGGCGATTGGATGCGTCGTCGCGTGTCTCAAAAGCCGAATGGGTTAGCACGCGCCCTTTTCCAAGTCCCTGCAGGTGTCCTTCTTTGACGGTGCCGCCAAGTTTAGCTGTGTTCCGCAGACGCATTTTTTGAATGTAACCGCCTTCAAGTGAAGTCGCATCGGTCCCATTTAGCGGGAAGATCTCTAGGTCAAAGCGATCGCCCTTCCGCACACCTGGCGGTAGCAAACCTTTAACCAAAACCATTTCAGTATTTTTGCTTTCCAATAGCTCTTCCGCGGGCAAAGGCAACTTCACCGTCTCAAGATCGCGTAAGAGCCGTTCGCGCAGTTCGCCTGGCTTGGCCGCACTGCCGGTGCCGTTGAGATTACTGACGACGGCGACGCCCTCGATTTTATGGAAGTTCAATCCCGCCATCTTGCAGATACGAGCGATGTACTTCGTTTCCGAAGTATTCTCGGTCTCAGTTGCCTTCAACAGACTCGCGTCCCGACTTTGTCCACGGTTAACGAGGTTTTGACATCCTCCGGCAACGCTAATACACATCATCGCAACGATACAAATATTGATGCGGCGAAGGGTTGTGCGGCAAATGGTGATGCGGCAAATTGCGAGTGGCAGGTGGTTAATGTTTCTTGAGCCCATCGTTCAGCCTTCCTTGGCAAGAATCGGGGATTGGACGGTTTTGGTTCTTCGCGAGCGGCAACAATTTGTCGGCGCAAGATTCGCACGCGACCGCGCATTGCGATTAGCGAGACTAAAACTCGACGTGATTGCTGTCAATCCATATTCTGCTAGCAAGCTTTGGCGGCGGGCTGGAGGCAGGTCATCGAGTTTTCCAACTGGCTAGGGTGTGCGGGGCAGGGTGGTGATTTGAGTTTGACTTTCTACTTGATCCCATTCTGAATCCGAAATTGGATGGGCAAAGCCAAGGGAAATCGGCCGATATCCATTATTAGATTCGGCGATCCGTCTCGGGCTCGCTGGCATTCTGTTCTGTGGATAACTTTCATGTTTCAGTTTCTTTTCTCCCTCCGCAAGCTCAAGCGGCGCCGTGTGGCAAACGGTATTGATTACCAAAACCTCGAAAAACGTGAGGTACTTACCAGTCTGATTGGATCGCAGGGCGTAGATGGGGCACCCGATAGCGCACTGGCCAAGATCCATTTGAATCCGACTACGAAAGTCCTGTACATCCATGCCGGAATTCAAAATCCAAACCTACCGGGGTTGGCATCTGATGTTTCGGTGTCACTCGATCGAAATAGCGGCAAAGTTGTGGTCAGCCAAATTGATGGCGCAGCAGGAATGTTTCGTGACATCCCGGGTTTCAGCCCGCAAGCGTTTTTAGTCGATAGCCAGAGATTTGATGCCGGTTCGGTTGAGCAAATTATCTATAAGGGAACCGAAGGCAACGATCGTTTTCAAAATCGCACGCAAATTGATTCCCGGATCGCTGGGCGTGGGGGCGATGATTATTTGGTTGGAGGTGGCGGAAACGACCGCGTTATTGGCGGCGACGGAAACGATCAGCTCTTTGGTGGTCGCAACGACGACGTTCTGATTGGCGGAAATGGTGACGATCGACTGGCCGAGGACCGAGTCAATGACACGGGCAACGATCGCTTAATTGGTGGTAACGGCAACGACCGAATGGCGGGAGGTGCGGGCAATGATTTTCTGATGGGAGGCGCTGGAAATGACACTCTTGGACTTCCTGTTGGACAGGTAGACGAAATTGGAATAACAGACGAATCGAAAGATTTTGAACCCGGTAACGATCGTCTGTTTGGAAATGCTGGAGACGATGCTATTTATGGCGGCACTGGCAGTGACCAGATTTTCGGCGGGGCTGGCAATGATATTTTGCACGGTGGAATGTTGTTGTTGGATGATCTATCGAACTTCGAGGATGGCGTCGAAGATCGGATAGCCGGCGGAATGGGAGATGACATAATCGTAGCGGGCTCCGCTGCGATTCGCGCGTTTGGTGGGGCCGGAAACGATCACATCACCGGCTCAATCGGCAACGATCGATTGATTGGCCACGCGGGCGACGACGTCGTGTTGGGCTTGGCGGGTAGCGACTTCATTTCTGGAGGAATCGGCAACGACCTGTTGTCGGGTGACGATGGTAGCGACCGCATCGTTGGCGGTGCTGGAGAGGACGAACTTCACGGCGGCGAAGGTGCCGACAAGATTTTCGCGGCGCTGGGTTCCCTTGACGGAATAGCAGCACTAGGCCGCGATCAGATCTTTGGAGACGCGCGACTAGATTTCATTCTGCGCGATGCTATCGACCAGTTTCATGACGAAGACAATCGCCGAAGTTTAAAAACGTAAGAAATGAAACGACAGGATTTAGAATTGTCCGTATTGGACGAAAGGTGATTCCGTCACTTTCCTTACGCGCCGCTCACGTCAGCCCGGCAGCCCAACAAGTATTGCGGCAACGGTCATGTAGATCACGATGCCCAGAATATCGACGATTCCGGCGACGAACGGATTGCTCATCATGGCGGGGTCGAGTCCCAGACGCTCAAACACCAGCGGCAAGATCGAACCGGTCAACGTTCCGGTCAGCACCACCAAAATCAAGGTGATTGGCACAACAAAAATTGCCAAACGACCTATCTGAGGGTCATCGGGAATAAAGAAGACCGAGGTGAGCAATCCAAGAATTGCTAGGCCCACTCCAAGCAACAGCCCCATGATCAACTCGCGCACAATGACTTTGAACCAATCGGAAAGCTCAATATGTCCGCGCGATAATGCGGTAATGATCAGCGTCGCCGACTGGCTTCCCGAGTTGCCACCGCTGCTGATAATCAGCGGAATGAATGGCACCAGCCAGTAAAGTACTTTCAAACGATCCTCGTATTGTTCTAGCGCGATGGCGGTCAGCAAAGCGCAGAAGAATAGGATCGTCATCCAGATGCCGCGTTTCCAGCTAAGTGTTAGCACCGATGTGCGGAGGTAGCTCTCATCCAGCGGTTCGACCGCACCGCTACGGTGAGCGTCTTCTGTGGCTTCTTCTTGGAACACGTCGATAATATCATCGTGCGTGATAATGCCTAACAAACGTTGGCTTTTATCAACGACCGGGATCGCCAACACGTCCATGTGAGCCACTTTGTCTGCGACCTCTTCTTGGTCTTCCATCACTAGGGCAGTGACCAAATCCGTTTCCATGATGTCGCTGATCAGCGTGTCTGGCGTCTTCATGCCCGTCAATAGCTGCCGAGCTGAAACCAACCCGCGCAGTCGCTCTTCGGCATCCACGATGTACAAATAGTAAATCGTTTCGTAGTCGTCGCTTTGCTTGCCGATTTCGTCAAGTGCTTGGCGGATCGTCAGATCTTTACTCAACTTCGCCATCTCGGTCGTCATGACGGCGCCGGCAGTTCCCTCAGGATACTGGCTCAGACGTTGGATATCACGGCGTTCTTCGACGGGGAGCAGCTCCAAAATCGCCTGCCGCAACGAGTCTTCAAGGTCCTGCAGGAGATCGACGCGGTCGTCGGAGGGAAGGTGGGCGACCAATTCAGCCGCCTGTTGTCGGCGATCGGTTTCCAGCAGGTTGCGCTTTCGATCCTCATCAAAGTAGCTGAAAATATCGGCTACGTTGTCAGGCATACTGTGCTCGAGAACCCGCCATACCTCATCGTCACTCAATCCTTCCATAAACGAGGCGGTGCGGGAGGGATGCATCGCCACGCAGAAATCGGATAGCTCGGCGACATTATTGTCAGCCAGCATCTCGCGCAGTTCAGGAAGAAAGAGAGTGTTGATCATCGTCTTTAGCAGACACGGTGTCGCTTATTCGGTTCAGGGGGAATCGCCAGAGAAGCAGCCATTGGTTGGCGCCACGCTGAAGAACTGATTCAAGCTGACAACGGGCCGAGCGTCTTGGTAAGGTCGGGATTATTTTTCGATCAGTTTATCAAGTTCGCTTTTGAGTCGCGGCAGGATTTCATCGTAGGGAAATGCCCCCAACGATTCGGTTCCCTTCTTAAGATTGACGACCTTAGGTCCGCACCATAGGCCGAGGTCGGCGTCGTCGGTCTCGCCCGGTCCGTTGACGCGGCAACCCATCACCGCAATGGTGATGGCGTGGTCTTTTGCGTATTGAGTCATCTCTTTGACCTGTTGGGCCAAATCGACAAAAGCTTCGTTTTCAACACGCGAGCAACTTGGACAAGAAATGATGTTCAACGCTTCGGGGTTGAAGTTCACCACCGAACGCACACGACCGGCGTAGATGTCGTCGACAATGGATCGGCCTGCTTCAATCTCTTCGCCTTTTCGCGCGTTGGGCAACGTCAGTGACACACGTACCGTGTCGCCAATACCCTTGCCGACCAGTTGCTCAAACGCGATGCGTGTCTTGATGACACCTTCAGGCGGCATGCCGGCTTCGGTAACGCCCAAGTGCAATGGAATGTCAGGACGCTTTTCGGCAAAACGCGTGTTGACATCAACAACCTTGGAGGGATCGGAGTCTTTTAGGCTGACGCAATAGCGCGTGAAATCGATAGAATCGAGAAACTCACAATGCTCTAAGGCGCTTTCGAGCATCGGAGAGATTGAGTCTTTTGCGTCGTAGAGATCTTTTTTCGCGGGATCCATGCTGCCGCAGTTAACGCCGACGCGCACGGCACAGTCGTTGTCTTTTGCAATACTCGCGATGAAGCGTACTTTCTCCTGCCACGGTTTCTCCGTTTCGTGATGATATAAGTGTCCGGGGTTATAGCGGATTTTGTCGACGTGCGGAGCGACAATTTCGGCTAGGCGATAATTCTCTTGAAGGTCCACCGAAAGATTGGCGGTCGTTTGCTTACGGATCTCAGCCAGTGCAGCAGCGTCCTTTTTGCTGTCGACCGCGATACGTACCACGTCGGCGCCAGCCTCTCGCATGAGCTCCACGAGAGCTACGGTTGCATCAACGTCCGTAGTCTTGGTTGCCGTCATTGACTGAACGGCGATTGGATTGTCATCACCGATGGTGATTGAACCAATTTTGACGCCGCGCGTCGGGTTTCGCTTGATTTCTGGCACTGGACTTCTTCGCTACAGCAGGATCTGAATGACAGGTCATGAAACATCAGAATGACGGGTCATGGAACACCGTCATTTTGATTCAATTGGCGCGATTCAACAATAAGGCTGGCTGTGATTTGCGCCGCTTCTTTGATCATCATCCTGGATAATCCGACCTGCATCACCCACCCTGAGGAACAAGAGGGGAATGACTTCGGCGTTTGCGATTCTCCGTAGCCTCGCGCACTCTGGAAGCTTCAGTCGCGTCCTCGTTGTCTAATGCTTTGAGGAAATAGGCCACTTCGCGCATCTTCATGGGCATTAGTTCGCAACCGTTCGTTCTTCTAGGCATCAAATTTGTTTACTGATTTAGTCCAGCAAAAGCGATGTTCTTGTCACGATGACGTGCAAAAGCAAACTCGTTACGAAGAAACCTGCACGTGGCGGTTCAATCGTTCGAGAAAGGCCGCCGGAAGAAAACGCAGAATGCTAATGGCGGAAACGAAAGCGTAAAATGCTGAATCGCGATGAACTCTACCGGACCAGATCAGGATCTAGCGATGGCTGCGGCAGTCCTTCATCCTGATCGGGTTGCGTACCAAAAGGACTAGCCGCAGAATCTTCAGCGGGAGGAGCGTAGCGCGATTGAGACTCTTCTGTTTCTATCGCGCTGCGCAAAGATGACGGAATCAACGATGGCGACACGCTTTCAAATGTGCTGGCCATACCAAACGGGTCGACCCCAAGCACCCATAGTAGCGCTAGGTACGCCAAGGGAGCAGCAATCAATCCGCCGATTACGAATTTTACTATTTCGACTACGCCAACAGGTGCTTCGGCATCTTCATCAGAGGATCTGCGACCGGGTGACGAACTTCGAGTAGGACGAGAGCTTTGGGAGGATGACCTGCGCTCCTGCGTGGGGCTATGGCTTTCCGATGCTTCAGAATGAGTCGACGTGGCTACAGAGTCAGCGTTGTTGGTTA
>CALKXO010000312.1 GCA_938003615.1 uncultured Pirellulaceae bacterium
CACGGCTGTCGCGCACTCTGCGAAGCATGGGCTGTCTGGGTCGGCTTGCGCTGCCGGTCGTTTTTAGAGAGAATTGAAGGCTGGTTTTAGATCACTTAATTCGTACCCAGCGCCCATCAACATGCCAGAAAAGATCGAAGACACTGCGGGAATCTTGGAGCAATTTCAGGACCTTAAAGATCCGCGTTCAACTGTCAATCGACGACACCTCCTCGGAGACCTGATTGTCATTTGTATCATGGCCGTCATCGCCGGGGCTGATGGCCCACTGGCGATCGCAAATTGGGCGCACGCCAACGAGAAGTGGCTCCGTGAGAGACTGCTCCTAACCAATGGCATTCCTTCGCATGACACCATCGGCCGGATACTTGCGGCACTCAAACCAGCTGAATTTCAGACCTGCTTTGAGTCTTGGATCGCAACGGTAAGTGTCGCCGGAAATGTTGTCGATCTGAATCAAATCGCCGTCGACGGCAAGGTACTCCGCCGAAGCCATGATCGCAGCAAGGGACTCGGCGCACTTTGGCTCGTTAGTGCTTGGGCGGTCGACCGAGGAGTGAGTCTTGGCCAATTGGCTACCGATGAGAAATCGAACGAAATCACCGCAATACCGGAGCTTTTGGACAACCTTGAGATCGAAGATGCGGTCATCACCATCGATGCTGCCGGCTGTCAAAGAAACATTGCCAAGCAAATCATCGATGGTAAAGGTGACTACGTCTTAGCCCTCAAAGGCAACCAAGGCACGTTGCATAAAGCGGTAGTTCAATACTTTCAAACACACATGGAGAATGACTTCGCTGACGTCAACGTGCAGACACATCTTGAAACACTCAAGGGGCACGGTCGCAAAGACGAAATCACTTACCATCAGATACCTGTCCCCAAAGACTTGGCCAACCGAGAAAAGTGGGAGGGGCTGAAAACGATCGGGGTGGCAATTCGCAAAAGCCAGAGCAAAGAAAACATGTCCACCGACGTGCGTTACTTTGTGAGTTCGATTGCGATGGAGGTGAGACGTTTTGCGAGATTTGTCCGCGGGCATTGGGCGATTGAGAACACGCTTCATTGGTGCCTAGACGTTACGTTTCGAGAAGACGAATGCCGCGTGCGTGAACGGACCGCAGCCAACAATCTGGCATGGCTTAAACGATTCGGATTGAGCATGCTAAAGCAGCAAGACGACAAGCACAGTGTCGCAATGCGAAGACGCATCGCTGGATGGAACCTTGACTATTTGGCGAAGGTACTCGGTATTCCAAGCGTTTAGTGTGCGTTTGCCCTGCTCGGCGGGTGGTCTTCGAACTGTTACGCGAATCTCAATCTGACTAACATTGATTGGAATCTTATGATGCGTTTTCTTTCAAGCTTCGGTGTTTTCTTTCTTCTATTACTGCTATCTCCGTCCAATGTTGCGGAGGCGCAAAGTGCGAACGCAGATCCGTTCAAACATGCAGCGCCAGAGAAGTGTGTTGCCTACATGATGTGGAACGCTGATAAGGCGCCGCCGATTGACGGTAACAAAACGCAATCGCTGATGGCGGAGCCGGATGTCCGAGCATTCGTTGATGATCTCAAACTGCGTGCAGGGTTATTGGCTCCGGCGATGGTCAGCGAGTCCAACATGCCGAAACTTAAGCGCGAACTGTTGCATTGGGTTTCGCCAAAATTTGTGGACGCGATCGTTAACCACTCCGGCTGCATGTTCATTGAGGAACTGGTCGTGGCGCGCGGCGGTGAGCAGCCGCCAACAGTCAAAGCCGCCATTCTGCTACAGCCGCAAGGCGACATCGACAGATTTGTGAAACGGCTTAGCGAAGTGATGAAGACGACAGAAGAGAAGAGCCAGATGGTGACGCTTGCTCAAACAGAAGCGCGTCGTTTGCCGGTTGATGGATATCCGTCGGACCTGTTTTTCGGCAATGCCAACGGTACATGCGTGATTGCGTTAGGAAAAGACGCTTACGTGGGTGCGGTTGAGCGGATGAAGGCCGGCAAGACGCCGCAGTGGTTGGTCGATCTGGACCAACAAGCGTCGCAGCTGAAACACGTATACGCGCTGGGCTACATCGATAGCAAATCCATCATGCGTTCGATTCGCGGGGCGTTCGGAGCAAGGTCAATTTTGTTTGCTGATTTGTTGGGCGTGGGGAACATTGAGAGCATCAAGATGATTAGTGGGCTGAACGAAGTTGATTCATCGATCCATTTGTTAGCAAAAACGAAGCAGCCTGAAGGTGTCTTGGGTTTGTTTACGCGCAGGCCGATTAATGAAACGCTGGTCCAACAGTTTCCTGCTGATTCAGTGATCGCGAGTGCAATGACGGTGGATGCCGAAGAAGTTCTGGAGTGGGTTGAGACGGCTGAATTGCTGATGGGAGGACAAGGAGATTGGGGCCGGATTCAAAATGCGATCGAACGTGAGGTGGGAATTGGGGTTGAGGAAGATGTGCTGGCCCACCTCGGAACCTCTTGGGGGCTGTACAACGGAGCGGCTGATGGTTGGCTGACTGGGATGACGTTGGTTGGCGAAGCAAAAAATGTACAGAAGCTCTCCGAGACGCTTGAATTGTTCTTTAAAACGGCGGGAGAAAAAACGAGAGAGATTCCTAATCGCTACCGCCCAAAGTTTTACAAACAGAAATACAATGGGGTCACGATCTATTCAATGCAACAGCCTGATCTTTGGGCGGAGCCAAGTTTTTGCGTGAAAGACAACCGCTTTTACGTCGCGGCCTATCCGCAAGCGATCATGTCGGCGGTCAGTGATTCAACTGAGACACCGGTCTTGTTTGATAAAACGAAACTAGCAAAGATTCAGCAATCAATGTTCTTGGGCGATTCGGCCAAGCTGACGGCACTAGCGTATGCGGACTCACGAGCCCAAGCTCAACTTGGTTATCCGTGGATACAAGTAATCAAATCTGGACTACAGAGTATTTATGGTCCCGCAGAGACGTCCAATGCACAGGCTTTGCTGGAGGGGATGCAACTGCCTCCGGCCCGAACGGTGATACGCCATCTTGAACCGGCAGTTACCTGTTTGCGAGTAAGCGATGAAGGGGTCGAGGTTGAAATTCGTCAAACGATTCCGACAAACACAGTCGCCGTTACGATGCCAGTCGCCGTGGGCGTGTTGCTGCCGTCGGTTGGCGGTGTAAAGAATGCAGCTCGATCAGCTCAATCGATGAACAACCTCCGGCAGCAGGCGTTGGCATGTTTGAATTATGAAAGTGCTTACATGCGGTTTCCGTGTGACGGTCCCATTGCTCGGGGCGATGAAGATAAAGAGCACGAGTTCAGCTGGCGAGTACATATCCTGCCCTTTATCGAGCAGAACAATCTGTACCAGCAAATCCACTTTGATGAACCTTGGGACAGCGAGCACAACAAAACGCTACATGATCAGATGCCGCTGGTTTATAGAGCTCCCAACAGCAAAGCAGCCGCTGGGATGACTGTGTATCGCGGATTCGGAGGCGATAGCGGTATTCTTGCTAACGATGACGGGCAACGTATTGGATTCGGTCAGATCGTCGATGGCTCCTCCAATACGATCTTGGTCATGCAAGTTGACGATGAAATGGCGACGCCTTGGATGAAGCCCGATTGTCTCGACCCGGATGAAGCGCAGGTGGAAGAGATTTTTGGCAAACACAAGCTCACGAACTCGGCTTTTTGTGACGGTAGCGTGCATCGTATTCCAGCGACGATCGACCCTGAAGTGTTGAAGCATCTATTGGAACGCGATGATGGCAACGTTGTGAGTGTGGCTGAACTGCAAGACCGCAGGGGCAACCGGAACAAACCCGCTGCTGACGCGGATCCTAGGTTCGTGGTGCCCGGCCCCAAAGAACGGTTTTGAAAGAACGATTTTGAAATTGTGGCCCCGGTTTTCGACAGGTGATGAAGACCACGGAAACAGAGTGTCCGTTAATCCGCATAACCGGACTCAAAACCGTCGCGCTTACCGAGGCTACGTGCGACTATTTTGCACTATGGCGAGCTACCAAATCACCCTTAGAAACCGGTAAATCAATCGTGTCGAGGACTTTGCTGGCAAAAAATCGTGGGCGACAATTTAGTCACTGCTCAGTTTGCCGTTAGTTCGTTAATATGGTGCTATACCAGTAGTCCGGCTCATTGGGCTCCTGAGGCTACTGAACGAGTAAGCCAGCTGAGTGAAAAAGCCAATTGATTCGTTGGCTCCATTTGTCCAGATTGCCACCAATGAATTCAACCACCTCAAAATCCGACACCTCCAGCGCGGTGGCTGCCACGCCAGAAAATTCGCGCGTGCAGGCTTACGTCGAGCTAACCAAGATGCGAATTACCATCATGGTTTTGGTGACGTTCGTCGTCGCGGCGGCGCTTGCTGCCAATGGGCTGCCGGATCTGTGGGCGATGTTCTTTGGTTCTATTGGCATGTTGTTTGTTGCCGCCAGCGGTAACGCAATGAACATGTACGTCGAACGTTACTCGGACTTTTTGATGCCACGCACCGCTGGCCGCCCGTTGCCAGCTCAGAAGCTTGAGCCCGCGGAAGTCGCCATTTTTGGTGCGGTTACGATTGGTGTCGGCACCGCCATTTTGTGGCTGACGGTGAACTGGCAAACGGCCGCTTGCGGGCTGGCTAACTGGATTCTGTATGTTGGAATCTATACGCCGATGAAGCGAAAGACCTGGTTTAACACCGAAGTCGGTGCGATCGCCGGAGCAATGCCAATCTTGATGGGTTCACTGGCGACGACCGGCAGCGCGACCACGTCACCTACGATTACCTACAGCGCTTGGATCTTCTTTGCGGTTCTGGTGCTTTGGCAGTTTCCACACTTCATGGCGATCGCTTGGAAGTATCGGCATCAATATGAAGCCGGCGGGCTGCAGATGCTGACCGTAGTCGATCCCACAGGTCGTCGGGCTGGAAGAAAATCGGTAGTGACGGCTGTGTTGCTGCTGATTGTCAGCCTATTGCCGATTTTTGAGTTGAGCACGATTTATCATGCGATCTTTTTGGCCGCTGGAGCGGTTTACCTTGGGTGGATCTATCTGAAGGCATCGATTGAATTTGCCAAAGCGCCCAACGATGCCACGGCCAAGGCGTTGATGAGAAAATCCCTGGTCTATCTACCGGCGTACATGCTGGTGTTGATTTTGGCCTACTTGATCAAATAAGTTTTGCTCTGGCAAATTCTCGATTCTCGCTTTTGGTGTTCATGTCCGGCTCGACCAATAATCATTCTGGTAGCTCTCCGACGGCCGTGCATGGTCTCCAGTATCAAGCCGCCGTGCCGATTCCGCCTGGGAAGCTGGCGCTGTGGTTGTTTCTTTCAACCGAGATTATGTTTTTTACGGCGCTGATCGGCGCTTGTATCGTTTTACGTTTTGGCTCCCCGGAGGGCAGTTGGCCGTCACCCCAATCGGTGCACGTCGTTGAATGGATGGGTGCCGTCAATACGTTTGTGTTGCTGTGCTCGAGCGTGACGATCGTATTTGCTTTCGAGAACGCGCGTCAGAATGCTCCAGTGGTTGCCAAGAAATGGCTGTGGGCCACGATCGCGTTTGGGTGCCTGTTTTTGGGGATCAAAGCTTACGAATACTATTCGAAGTACGAGCACGGTATCTATCCGCGGTCGCCGCGCAGTTTGCTATATGATCGACCTGATCTTGTATATCTCTCGGGTGTAAAAGCGGAGACCAGTCGATTGGTCAAAGAGGGGGCCTCCACCGATACCCCAAACGCGGCGACTCAAACGGATTCGACGGCAGTCGAAGCGCAAGAAAGACTGCGGCAAATTCAATCCGGCCTAGTGCAATGGACCGAGCGCACCGTCGGGCGTACTGAGGACCCGCTGATGCAGACGCGCTCCATCGAAGCGCTGGCGTGGCTGATTTATCCTGACTCGTTTGAGGAATCTCAGTCGGTGCGAATTGAAAAATTCTTGCATGACGAAACGTCTTTGAATAAGGAACACCTCCTCGAACTTAAGCAGGCGCTGGCCGAGAGCGCGAGTGAGCTCGCGAAGGTTCAGGCCGAACTCGGGGATAAGAAAAAACAACTGGCAGCGATTGATTCCAAATCGAAAGAGGTCGCGATTAAGGCCGCGCTAAAAGAAGCCAAAAAGGAACTGTCGGCCGTTAAGAAGGCCGCCACGGCAGCAACGGTGCGGTCGACAGAACTAACGGTAGAACGGGATTTTTTGGCCGAACGAATCAAGGCAATCGAAGAATTGTCGCACTTCAGTTCGGCCGCAGGAGATTCTCATCACGCCCGTCATGGCATCAACCACAGGTTCGGTCTCAAATTGCCGATGGTGATTCCCAGCGGTAACACGTGGGCCAACACGTATTTCTTGCTGACGGGGTTTCACGGCTTGCATGTGCTGATTGGAATCATCATTTTCTTGTACCTTGTACCGATGACATTGGACAACCGACGGAGTGAATTGGTTGAAAACGTCGGTCTGTACTGGCACTTTGTTGATATCGTTTGGATCTTTCTGTTCCCGTTGATTTATTTGTTTTGAAAATGGAAACTACACCGGCCAATTCAAATGCTCAACATGGCGAACCGGATCACGGGAACGTAAATCGCAAGCCATTTTTTGTGACGATCTTTCTGTTGCTCTGTGCGTTGACGCTAACGTCATTCTGGATAGCCAATTCGCACTTGATGGAAAATCCGGCGACTGGCTGGGCGACTGGCTGGGCGGCGATGATGGCCGTTTCTGCGGCAAAAGCGATGTTGGTGATTTTGTTTTTCATGCATCTTTGGTGGGAGCGGCGTTGGAAGTACGCATTAACGCTGCCAGCACTGATGCTTGGCGTGGTGCTGGTATTGTTGTTAGTGCCCGATATTGGCCGCCGTACTGATACTTATTCGAGCACACGTCGTGCGGCCGCACCGGTTGCCGGTGAGCCTGATTTGGGTTCACAGCCTCAACTGCGTTCAGATCAACATTAAGAACGTCAAATTCGCCGTGGCCTGTCGCTTGCGTTGCAGGACTCCAGATCACTTTTGCTATTGGAAATTCACTTGAAGAAGACAATTCCTTTCATCCTGTGGGCGCTGGTCATTCTGGTCGCCGGAACGATGGCGATTGACCGAATGTTCGGGCCGGAAAAATCGCCCGGCGGTAGTTCGTCAAGCATTGCCAACGGTCATGATCCAGGCATCCCGCCAGGTGCAATCATTGCGGACATTCCGTGGCGGCATTTGCCCAATATCGACCGGTTTAAATTGACCGATCAGAATGGCGATGAATTTGATTCTGCGAAACTTGCCGGCAAGCCCTACGCGGTTTGTTTCTTTTTTGCCAATTGCCCAACGATTTGCCGTGATCTCAACAAGCGTGTTGAAATGCTCAACCGGCAGCTGAAGAAAACGGACATTCAGTTCATCAGCATCACCGTCGACCCGGAAAACGACACGCCGGAAGTGCTTAATCGATATGCAGCTGATTTTGGTGCGACACCTGATCGCTGGGCTTTTTTGACCGGGCAACGATACCAAGTAGAGCAGGTGGGCAAGCAGAACTTTCAAGTGACGATCGATAAAGAGTTTCACATCGACAATATTTTGCTGGTGGATAAATGGGGGCGCTATCGAGATCGATTCAAGTGGGATGATCCGCTAGATACCAAGCGGTTCCTGAAGGTTGCCAAAGCGCTATCCGCTGAAGAGGACGTGCCGCTGAATAAAACGGTGGCTACGCGTAATGCGATTGCTGGTCATCGCCCGACCGATTGGAGTCTGATTCCGATGATTCGGGAATTCTGGTTAACCGAGAGTAGCGGGTCGACCTTTTATTCGCGCGACATGACGGGCTCCGTTTGGATTACCAATTTCTTCTTCACTTCGTGTCCCACGGTGTGTCAAGAACAGGCCGAGTATTTGCAGGGCTTGCAAAATCGGTTGGGCGAAAAATCAACACGCATCATTAGCATTAGCACCGATCCCGTCAACGACCGGCCAGACGTTCTCAAGGCGTTTGCCGATAAGCACGCGGCCGATCCAGAGCGCTGGACGTTCTGCACTGGCGAGTCAGTATTGATTCCCCGGATTGGTGCCGAGTTCTTCAGCGGGGCGGCGAAACCGGTCGATGGGACGGCCGGCGGTCATCACACGTCGGAACTATTTGTGGTGGATCGATGGGGAAAAGTGCGTGGCCGGTTCAATTGGAAAGACGCTGCGGACGAGGTTGCGATGCTGGAGATGATTGAGCGGTTATGGGCCGAGCAAACTCCCGGTGGGTACCTCAAGGACGAGCAACAGAATCAGAAAATGGTCGACGGCGAGGAAGACGAGTAAGATGATGAACGACTATTTACAGCGCGAGCCCAATCTAGCTCGGGCACGCATGCTAAAGATTGGCGCATGGGTGGTGACGGTATTGGTATTGGCGTTGGTGGCGCTGATGCGTGAGTTCAAATTTGAACTTCCCGGCGGTCGGCAGTTGGATTTCCTGCCGCCCGTTCACGCGGCGTTAAATTCACTGGCCGCATTGTTTTTGGTGTTGGCCGTGGTCATGATCAAACGCGGGAAAGTGATCGCCCATCAACGTTTTATTAATTCGGCGATGGTGTGCTCGGCGCTGTTTTTGCTGTGCTACGTGGCCTATCACTTTACAACACCAGAGACAAAATTTGGCGGAACGGGCGCGATCAAGGTCGTCTACTTGATTCTGTTGATTTCTCACATCGTGTTGGCCGCGGTCAGCCTACCGTTTATCCTGCTAACGTATATTTATGCGTACACCAATCAATTCGCTGCACATCGCAAGATGGCCAAATGGGTTTTTCCCGTTTGGTTGTACGTCGCGGTCACCGGGCCGATTTGCTACCTGATGCTCCGGCCGTACTATTGACGTAGATTCGGTTTTTAACCGAATTGCCACTATCAGTTCGGTTGCAAACCGAACTTACGTTTAATCGGAATCAAGAATGGACAGCTTTGGAGCGATCCGTTCGATTTGGCGGGTCATGTATTTATTGACTTGGGCTGTCGTTGTGAATTTCATCACCGATTCTAGAATTTGTTCCGATTCAGCAATGGTGAGCATCTGAGCCAATTGTTTGATCGATGGCACAAATGCGGGGCTCATGCTGAACTTTCTCAGTCCCATTCCCAGCAGCAACACAAACGCTTTGGGCTTGCCCGCCATTTCACCGCACACCGTGATAGGGACCTCGCGCCGATTACAAGCGGCGATCACGCTTTTCAGGATGACTAAGACCGCCGGAGCAAGTGGCTGGCATAAATGGCTGACCTTGGGATTGTCGCGGTCGGCCGCCATCATG
>CALKXO010000313.1 GCA_938003615.1 uncultured Pirellulaceae bacterium
ACTGTCCGACGGTGGGGAAGCGACTGATGTCGTGAATTTCATACAGCATCGTCAACGCCAGAATCCTGCCGACGCCGGGGATGGTTTGCAGGCGAAACAGCGATTGGGGATCGGTCTCAGGCAGAAGATTATGAGATACAAGTTTCCTTCAGCTATGGATCCTTAGAAGAGAGCCACTGGTTTCCTCTGTTGAAAGTTGACACTAACGACTCGAGAGTCAAAATCGTGTTTCAATGTTTAAAGAAGACTCCTCAGTTGCCGATGTTACAAAAGGACGAACCTTAACAGGTATCGCTTTACCAAATGAAGGGCATTCGTAAGAAGCAGTTAGACTCGCAATAGCCACGTTGAACGCCAGCTTGGACCAAATTTGATTGCTCCAAGCTAAATGGCGTTGACTTAACTTACGCCAATCGATCGGTCGCAATATGGTATTGCGGATCTTCGGAAAGATTGGCGATCACGAGATCATCGGCGCGGTCCAACAGGTCGCGGCACTCTGGAGACAAGTGTGTAAGGTGAATACGCTTGCCAAGTGCCTCGTATCGCTCCGCCAAGCTGTTGATGGCTTCCAGCCCTGATTGATCGTAAACACGTGAGAAGTAGAAATCGATCACGACATCGTCAGGATCGTTCTTCGGATCAAAGATATCCTTGAAGGACTGGGCCGATGCGAAAAACAGAGGCCCATGTACTTGGTGAATTTTGCTGCCGTGCTCATCGATACGCACGTCTGAACCGATGTGAGTCGCGTGTTGCCAAGCAAACACCAATGCAGAAACGATGACGCCAAGAATAACGGCGGTAGCCAGATCGTGCATCAAGACAGTGTATCCGGCGACTAAAACCATCACCAAGATGTCTGAAACCGGGACCTTGCGAAACATTTTCAGTGACGCCCACTCGAACGTACCGATGACGACCATGAACATCACACCGACCAAAGCCGCCATTGGAATCATTTTGATCCAAGGTGACAGGAACAGCACAATCATCAGTAGGCAAACCGCTGCAACGATGCCCGACAAACGCCCGCGACCACCAGAATTTACATTAATCAGTGACTGGCCAATCATGGCACAACCGCCCATGCCGCCAAACAAACCGCAAACGATGTTCGCGATTCCTTGGCCGAAGCATTCGCGATTGCCTTGTCCGCGCGTCTCAGTGATCTCGTCGATCAGCGTTAGCGTCAACAAAGACTCAATCAGGCCTACCCCGCACAGAATCAGAGCGAACGGGAATATGATTGTGAACGTCTTCCAAGTCGCAGGCGGCATCGTGTAGCTGCTGTCCATGAAAAATAGCGTGGGTAGGCCGGCACTGATGCTCGATGCGCTAGGATCAACTGAGGCTACGGCAGTTTCGATTTGCTGCTGTGTCAGCTCGACGTGAGGCCCGCCGTGGCCATGCGCGTCAGCTTCCTGGAGAACTTTACCTTCAGCCAAAGCCGCCGTTCGTAATTTTTGGGCTTCTATGTCAGAGACTATTTTGACGGCTTGTGCTTTGGCGTTGTTGGACAGCATGTCGCCAACGGTTGCCACGGTCGTAGGCTGGTCGGGAGTAGAGTAAGCGCTGTTGATGCCAAGTGAGATAAACGTAACCAGCAAGATCGCCGCCAGTGAAGACGGAACTGCCTTGGTGATTTTTGGTAGGCCCCAGATAATCAACATCGTAAAAGCAACAAGGCCCAACATGATGGCCATCGGCATCGTTGGCAGGTAAGCCAATCCACCGCTGGCGGAATCAAAACCTTTGAAGCTACCGAACTGAGCTAGGAAGATGACGATCGCCAATCCGTTTACAAAGCCCAGCATCACAGGATGCGGCACCATGCGAATGAGCTTTCCTAGCCGCGCCGTCCCAACAAGGATTTGTAAGATGCCGCAGAGGATCACCGTAGGAAAAAGGTAAGCGACGCCATGCATGGAGACCAATCCGATCACCACAACCGCCATAGCGCCGGTAGCACCTGATATCATTCCTGGACGCCCACCACAGACAGCGGTGATCAACCCGATAAAGAATGCAGAGTAAAGTCCGATGACTGGTGAAACACCAGCGATAAATGCAAACGCGATAGCCTCAGGGACGAGGGCTAGTGCAACAGTGAGGCCCGAAAGAACATCGTTCTTGATCTGGGTAGCGTTGGTGGTCGAAGAGGCTTTCTGCAGCATCAATTTCTCAAAGGGAAAGAGCGGGAAACGCTTGCCTAGCATCTCACGGTGCTCGTGCTGAGCACATTTCGCCGGCTGCGTAATTTCACAAAACTGTATACTCGGAGGGATGATAGACCCATCATTGAGTACGTCAACATTACCTTAGCACGCAAAAGTGACCGAAAACGAGTATTTCAATTGGGGAAAACCCTCCATTGTGAATCCGCCGTCCCTTAAACTCCATTCAGGTCGCATTCAAGGACGATAAGCCACGATTATCGTATTATTTCCAACCAAATGGATTGTCTTGGGTTTTTACCGCAAATCTACCGCAAATCGGGTTA
>CALKXO010000314.1 GCA_938003615.1 uncultured Pirellulaceae bacterium
GCCGTTCCGATTGGACTTGTTCGGTTGGTACGACGTCTGGGTGGGGACGTTGCTGGCCGGTGCGTTGTCGATCGGGTTTTACCCTTTTCTGGGACAACGAATTTGGTGCCGCATGTGGTGTCCGCTGGCGTTCTGGATGAACTTTTGGGGACGCTGGTCCAAGTTCAAGATCTCGCCCGAAAAAGGCAAGTGTATTGACTGCAATGTTTGTAATCAGTTTTGCCAGATGGGCATCGACATCAAAGGCCGAGCGCTTCGCGGCGAACCGGTGACTTTGGTTGATACGCCATGTGTGGGTTGTCAGGAATGCGTTGTGCGCTGCCCAATGCAAATCCTTCATGTGGGTGAAGCGCCTGGGCCAAAACTGGTACAACTGGGCGGAAGCCTCAGTGCAACAACCTCTGGGAGTAAAGTGTGAGTAAAGATTCGAACTATTATGGCGGCTATTTTTGGGTCGCGCTTGTGTCTTTCATTGTGCCGTTATTTGTGGGATGGCAGGCGTTCCAAAATATCCAGCCAACCACCAAACCGACTCCGCAAATCGACGCCAGTGGAGTCGACCACGCCGTTTGGGATTATCTGCTTAAGTCCTACGTCAGTAACGGGCTGGTTGACTATCACGGGATGAAGAAGGACTATTTGTTTCGCGAGTACATTCGCGAGATTGGGCAGTGTGATCCGGATGCGTTGCAGACCGAAGACGAAAAACTGGCTCTGGCCTGTAACGCTTACAACGCGCTGGTAATCAACGGCGTAATCGGCCACAAGATTCATGACTCGGTTGATGGTTTCGCAATCGACGGGGCCGGGTTCTTCGACATCAAGGAACACATCTATGCCGGACGGACGATCAGCCTGAATGATCTTGAGCACGGAACGATTCGGCCAACCTTCAAGGAACCGCGCATCCACGTGGCGCTCGTTTGCGCTGCCCGCAGTTGCCCGTCGATTCGCGCCGAAGCGTTTACCGGGGCGCGAGTGCGTGAGCAGCTTGAGGATCAGAGCATTCAGTTTTCTAATAACTCAAAGTACGTCATGTATGACGCGGCGACCAATGAGCTGAAGCTGAGCAAGATTCTCAGTTGGTACGGCGATGACTGGAAGGAAAGGTTTCCCAATGGCAGTTATTTGAGCTGGATCAATGAGCTGACCAGCGACCAAGCGATCAAGGATGCGACCGAAAAAGCGATCAACGGTGAAGTGAAGGTTGCCTTTTTCGATTATGACTGGGCGCTTAATTCGCAGGCGGATCCGGGTGCTCCGGTTGCGAAAAAGAAGAAGTCGGGTGGTTTCGGTTCCGGTTCCAGCCCGGACGAGTAATCTGTTTCTCTTCAATTGGACTGAAATTGCTTAACTTCTGTGCATGATTACGTTAAAACAGAGAGATGAAAGCAATATCCTCCAACTGGTTTCTGATGGTCGCGACGGCATTGGCGCTTTGTGGTTGCGAGTCGAATCTGCACTCCAGTTCCAACGCACAAACCAGTTCCGACCAACCAACCGAAGTTAAAATCGGCGACGGGGTGAAGCAAGGTTCGGCCAAGGGTTCGGGCCAAAGTTCGGCCAAGGGTTCGGGCGAATCGTTGACGCAGGACGCAGCGACTGACGAAGCGTCCGATGGCACCGTTAATCCTTTGATTTCGGCCGTGGAGCTTAAGAAGTTGCTCGATTCGAAACCGAGCGGCGTCAAAATTCTGGAGCCCGGCAAAGACGAGTCCGTCTATCAAGCTGGCCATCTTCCGACGGCTCAGTTCGTGCATTGGATCGACGACATGACGGATCCCGCCAAAGTTGACCAGTACAATAATCTTCAAGCCGACCAGTTTGCAAAACTAATGTGTGAGCTTGGAATTCAGGCCGATGATCGAGTGATTATTTATGACCGCATGACCAGCCGGCTATCGACTCGATTGTTCTGGACTTTCAAGTGCTTTGGTCACACTCAAGTTCAAATTCTTGACGGCGGTTTTGAAAACTGGAAATCAGAATCATTGGGTCTTTCAACTGACACGCCCAAGGTGCTCAAGTCGCAATATGAAATGCAGACGGCGTGCCCGGAACTATGTGCGGACATGAAGTTTGTGCAGGCTCAGCTCAATGATCCAAAAACGCGATTAGTTGACGGCCGACCGGCTGAACAGTATTCCGGACAAGCCGCCGGAAGGGTGTTTCATACGGGCGCGGAGCATCCGCGCAAGGGCCACATCACCGGCGCGGTCAATATTTTTTGGAAGGATAACTTCAACCAAGACGGTACGTTCAAGTCAATTGAAGAGTTGCGTAAGCTTTACACCAACGCAAGCGTACATCCCGATGACTGCGTGGTTACTTACTGCAATGAAGGTCTCCACGCCGCACCTCCATGGTTCATCTTGACTCAGTTGCTCGACTACAAAAACGTGCGGCTTTACGACAGTTCGATGGCTGAGTGGGCTAGTTCCGAAAACCCAATGTCGGTCAAGAAGAATCTGCCGGCAAAGAAGAAGTAAGTCTCACTCAAAAGCCCAAAGAAACAGTCGTGATAAGTGGTGGATTAACCCACCATTCGGCTTTCTTTTTCGCTTCCCCTCCGTGACGTGCTGTCGCGACATCGCGCTAAAATGTGACAACGCCCTTTGAGTTGTGAAACCGTAGATTCACGGCTTTGAAAACGATTTCTCCTCAAAGGAAATAAAAAACGATCGCTTTGGATTCTTCATTCAATTTTTCACAGATCGCAAAAGAACAGAACGGAATGTAAGCTTGCGCGCGTGACCGCCTCTTATAAGAAACAGAGAAAACAAATTTGTTAAATGGAGCGAGTCGTGAAAAGTATCATCGTCATCTTTATCGTGGGAGTGATTTCGATTGCATCTGTCGATATCTCGCAGGTTTACGCCCAGTCAGGTTCCCGAGGCGGAGGTGGCGGTGGAATCTCAGGTGGCGGTGGATTATCTGGAGGAAGTTTTTATCGCCGTCACCGTTTGAGCCCTTTTGAACGTCAACAATTGGCTCAGCAACAGCTTGAGCTTCAGCAGAAGCAAGTGCAACAGCAAGCGCAACAGCAAGCCGTTCTGGCAAAGCAACAGTTCAAGCAAAATTTAATCAGTCTGGGCTTGAAGAAAAACCGTTCTTCGAATTCCCGACAGTACAAACTTGCTTTTGCGGAAGCCGAAAATGACTATGCGAATCTGCGCGTAAGCAGCGTTGAGCCAATTCAAGTCGGCCCTCTTCAACAGCCATTTCGATTGACCAACAAAGATATCGACCGAGTGGAACGAACAGCGAATTGGCCCAGAGCTTTGCGAAGCGAGAAATTTTCAGCCATGGTTAAAATCCTCGATTCAGCAATCATGGAAGGCAGCGTAACCGACAGTGAATCAGCAAATGAATTTCTGAATGACCTCGAAATGCTTAACGCTGTTTTGAACACCGCGGCGATTCGTGGCGAGGTCAGCGCGAAGGACTATGCACGCGCAAAACGATTCGTAACTGGTTTGGCAAACGAAGTTCGCGCGACGAATTTAGTTATGTAGACCCGTTCTCTGCAGCCAGTTCCTTTTCCCGCGGTTCAACCTTGAGGAATGAAATGAGCATCATTGTCAAACGGATATCCGGAGGCGTCGTGGTCTTCCCCTTTTAGCCCGCGATTTGAATACTTCAAATTTGGAATCAGCAAATTGAACGTGTCTTTCCAGAAACACGATTGGTCAAGTAAGCGCAACATGTCAAATGGGCAGTTCGACCATCCTTTATTTTTACAAGCAAAGCGGAGACTGGGATGATGCGTTTGCAAAGGCATGTGAGTTCAAGAAAAAGCCTCAGGACATTCAGGGAAGCCAAGACGCATTGGAATTGGCTAAGCGTACGGCGCAACCGTTAAACAATTGATCGGAGCTGAGTTTGTCCGACAAGATAGTTCGTAGCTGCCCATTTTGCGCAGGCCCGTTTTTTACGGCACTTTTGTTCGATGCGCAGTTGAGAATCGGTGCTGAATTCGACTGGCTCTATGCTGGCGGCGGTCTTTTTGCCTCAATGGCTTGGAGCTCGATCTCAAATAGC
>CALKXO010000315.1 GCA_938003615.1 uncultured Pirellulaceae bacterium
AACGGGTCAGTTGATCGATCGGCAAGACGCTCGCCGCGATAGCCAAGTAAACGACTTTCCGAGTAACTCGCTTTACTTCCAAATGAGGACGTCAACGGTGTTAGCTCGTCATCATAAAGTCGTGCGAGCCTGCTTTGATCCATCGCTTCGCGCTGTTGTTTGAGCCAAGCCGCATCGTCGGCAAGTTTATCGCCAAGTTTTTTTGCATCGAGAAGTCTTTCACGTAGTTCTCGTCGCTCGGCCGCGAGAGTGGCATCGAAGTTTGGAGCGCGACCGCTGTCAGTCACGCGAGCCAATCGTGAGAAGCGCCCGCCCTCAACCCGTGAATCGTTGCGGTAGCGCCGGTCACTTGTCGAATACTCATCGCTGCGATTTTCGTTGATTCGGTCTCGCACGTAATCGACATCCCGATCGTCACGCTTTCTATTGTCGCGACGACGCAAGCTACCAATGTAATCATCGCTCAATCGACGATCATCGTTTGGCGTAAAATCTCGACTGTCGCTCGCAAAAGGGTCTCTTGAGTCGCGCCGAGGCGCCGATCGGTCATCGCGCTGAAAATTCTGCGGACGTCGGTCGTCAACATGTTGGTTGTTAGGCTGACGGACACGGTGATCGTCGTTTACGTCCCAGCCACCATTGTTCGAATTTTTCCGGGGCGAAGGGGTGTAATTGTTGGGATTATCAGGCCGTGAATCTTGATCAAATCGACGTTCATTGGGACGAGTGCCACGCGTTGAAGCAAATTGGTCGCGTCCGAAGTCACCGACGGAAGCTTGTATTGACCGTGCATTGCCGGGGATATTTCCGATCGACCGAACATCGATTTTTTTTCCATCATCACGAACATAGCGAATCGCAACGCCAGTCAAATTCTCTGTACCCAGATTACGAAGCGTTAAAGTACGTTTTTGAATCTCTTTCAGCGAGAAGTCGTCGACGTCAATGATGGCGGTATTCTTATAAACGTCCCAGTGATTGGACGGAACGTTTTGGCCCGTTCCAGATCGGTTACTGAATTGCGAATTGTCCTGAAACATCACGATCTCGCCAAGCGAATCGCGGTCTTTAGGTTCGATTTCTGCGTAGAGAAAGCCTTCCGTTTTTAGCGTTCTCTCCCATTCGGGCGAAACTGGCAACGCCCATGCACGAAGTCCGCTGCTCGATTGGGCGGAATTAGAATTAGAAATTGGTTGCTGTCTGTCACGTGCCGATCGGGTTGGTCGATCAAGGATGGTATGACCGTGGTCGTTTGGGTGACGCAAATCATCTTGATGACCTAGGTCGCGCGGACGCACTTGATCCTTGTCAGAAGCAAACGCTTTCTTTTCAGAGGGCGAGTCAGGTCGGTAGTCCGATCCGCCGATTATCTGACTGCTTTGGGCGCGGAATCCGCTTTGATCGGAAGCTGAACTGGATCCGCTCGAAGAGTTCTGAGCAACGCGCATACCGGTGTTGTCGAATTTCCGGTTGAGGGGTTGCAGATTCGTTTGGTTTGTCCGGCGAGTGGAATTCCGATATGCCGAGCTACTTGTGCTATCTGCGGAAAAGTTATTGCCGCCAAACTGCTGTGCGAGGGCCGTTCCTGAGCCCAAAACTACCAGCAGCGTAACCATCAATCCCTTCATGGGTGCGCTCCAACGAGTGATTGTTTTTTTCATCGTCACATATTAGACAGTTTTGGTGAAGCGGGTAAAGACTGATAAAAAGGCAGCCCAAACTGCCTGTTTTGACAGGCTGGTTTCTGGTCTGGGTTTCATCGTTAGGGCAAAACCGCTAAAAATGCGGTTATGGGTAAATTTGAGATTGCTACGATCGTTGGTGGAATCGCGATACTATTTTTTTTCAGCCAACTCGAGCTAGAGAGTCCAGCGCCGGTTCCTGGTCGTCAGCCTGAGTCCACCCAGATGCCATACATTGATGAACGTACTCAAGGCGGAGGCGTATCGTCAGCGCGGTCCAGCGGCGCTGTTGAAATCTATGGCCAGCAGGTGAAGCAGGTTTTTGACGCCGTTTCGTTGCGCGCGATCGACGGCGATTCATTGAAGGCGATTCTGGCCGATGGTACTTCGCGCGAGATCAGGTTAGCTTCGATTGACGCTCCAGAGCGGAATCAGAAGTTCGGTCGTGACGCGCAGAAACATTTGGCAACGCTCGTCAAGGGACAAGCTGCGCGAATCTTTCAAACGGATACCGATCGATATGGGCGCATTGTTGCCTTCGTACTAACGGGCACCACTGGAACCGACGTCAACGCGACCATGGTTGCCGATGGATTTGCGTGGCACGCGATAGCATTCAGCGACGATCCATCATTGGCCGAACTTGAGCGCCAAGCAAAAGCGGCGAAACGCGGACTTTGGAGCCAGCGTTCTCCCATTCCACCTTGGGTATATCGCAAGTAATCCGTCACAAGACAAGCACGGGTGGTGGAAAAGGGACAGAACGCTATCGGGAAAGCCTAACAAAATGATAATCGGAAAAGATTGGTAGTCGTGAGACGTGAGATAAAATCAATATCGAGGAGTGAAGGATGGGGACGTGGGGAACTGGAGCGTTTGAAAATGATTGCGCGTCGGATTGGGTTGCTCAATTGTCTGGCTACGATGACAGCACGCCCATCGTGGAAACTTTAGGCGATTTCCTAGAACTGACTGCCGAAGCTAGAGATGCAGAGGCTTGCTGTAGTGCAATCGCCGCTGCCGCAGTTGTGGCTGCCCAATACCACAGAAAGATAAGTCAGTCTGTGAACATGAAGTCGTATGACGAATCGGGGATTGCAACAGAGACGACCGATGAAACGCCGTCACCGGATGTTCCTTTGTTGCCCAAACAAGCCGCAGAGTACCTGACGCGAGTACAAGCTTTCCCCAAAAATTTACAAGCCGCAGCGACCTTTAGTGTCATAGCAATCCGAGATGAATCTGAACTGCGGGAGCTCTGGACGGATTCGACCGAAGATCAGCAGCTTTGGAATGAGTCGCTCGACGAAATTCTGCAATGGCTGCCTCGAGCAGCGGACTACAAAATCACCGAAGCAAGAAAATGGGTTTCACCAAAAGTCACGCTTGCGAGCGGATTCCAGCCTAAGTTTAAGAGTCTTGAAAAGGATATCGAGCAATTCCTCAAACAATGCCAGCCAATCGCACGCAACGAATACGAATCTTACGGCATGAAGGCTTATGATGACGCCTTAGCAATGCTGTTCGATGTCTACTGGCAGAACAAAATTTGGCAGCCTTTGGTCACCTATATAAAAAGCCAGTTCGATTATCGGTTCGGGCACAACCACCTCTTTGAAAGGCTCTCTACACAACTACTCAACGCTGGCGAGTTCGAACATCTGTTTGTGATTTGGGAGAAAGCCCTGAAGCAACAGGCGGCACATTATCGTGCGCTGCGACGCGATAAGAAAAAGTGGCCCGACAGCGTGCATGAAGAATCCATTCTTTTAGCTCGCGGTTATCTGACGGTGACACTGGCGAATTTGATTAGCATCAGCCGCATCGCAGACGATCCCAAACGTATGGACGACTACGTAGCGATCTACGAACGTGTTGATTCGGGGAAGAACCCTTAGGGCAAAAAACAAAGACGGGGCGAACTGCCACCGTTTCTACTTTGCGAACGATCTGTTCGGCATCCCCAACGTCATGCTTCGATGATGTAAAAACGCATCACGGGTCGCAATCAGCCATTTTCGTGATGCGACCGGCAACGGAAGTTTTTCAAAATAACGATTGCTGGTGCGAAAAACTGCTCCTGCCGATTAACGAGATCCTATCTTGCACATAGCTCCACGCCTCTCAAAACGTGGGTGTGCCCGCATAGAATCGTTAAACTCATCAAAAGCAGACCCCCTTGGTTCCTCCCGCTTCTCATCTCCCCTGCCCTTCACTCACGCTGCCGCAGCAGTGGGTGGCTTCGGTATTGCCATCAGGCGTCGCCTGTGAATGTACGGCTCGTTCTGTTGCCGAGCTCAACTCGCACTCAAAGTTCGATGAGCGTCGTTCCGAGTTTGCTCAAGGTCGCGCCTGTGTGCACGCGCTATTGGAGCAGATGGGCGAAACACAAAAAGTTGGTGTCGCAGAAGATCGGTCACCGATTTGGCCCGCAGGATTCGTAGGCTCTTTGTCGCACAGCGATGCTTGGATCTGGGGCTGCGTCGCTCGAGAAACAAATCTTGTTTCCATTGGCATCGACACAGAGTTGATTGCTTCAAGTGCGCTTCGCAAAGATGTTCAAGACACGATTGCGACAGCCGCTGAATGGGATTTGGTAGGTCAATTTGGACTAACGCCCGAAGAGAGCTTCACGCTGGTTTTCTCGGCCAAAGAAGCCTTTTATAAATGTTGGCATCCGCTTGTGAAAACGTATTTTGATTTCTTCGATGCAGAAGTTGTTGCCGTAACGTCTTCCACACTTTCTCTCAAAACGCTCTCCACGCATCCGGGGTTCGGCACGGGCCCCGATCTGTTGAAGATTCACTATTCGATCGACCAATCCAGCGTCTTTTGCGTGACCTGGATGGAAAATGGAGGCCAAGAATAATGGATCTAGAAAAATTCTATTCTGAAATTAACCAGCATACAAAACGTGACTACCTCAACGTTTCGTTACCCTATGCAATTGGTAAGATTTGCGAACAACAGCCAGAAACGATCGCCGTCATCAGTGATGACAACTACGGCGCAATGACCTACCAGCAGATGGACCAACGTAGTAATCAGTTGGCCAACTGGCTGCGTGTGCAAGGCGTTACCAAGGGCGATTTTGTCGGCGTCTGCGTTCGACGTGATTCACGAATGATCGCATGGTTGTTGGGCGTAATGAAATTGGGCGCCGCCTACGTGCCGTTGGATCCTGAATATCCAGCAGAGCGTTTGGCATACATGGTCGAGGATTCTGGGATTAGCCACCTTGTGACTGATTCGAGCCATCTCGATCTGGTTAAAACTTACGATCTGCCGATCACGGATGTCGATCGTCAACAGCGCGAGATTGCCAACGCTGGAGATGATTGCCCAGTGATCGCCATCAGCCCTTCCGCTGACGTGGCCTATGTGATTTACACTTCTGGTTCGACTGGAAAACCCAAGGGCGTTCTCGTCCCGCATCGCGGTGTGGTGAACATGCTGCTCGGACTTAAAGACTCGCTTTCGTTTTCGCCCGACGACTGCATGCTGGCCACGACCACGTTGGCGTTTGATATTTCAGTAGTCGAGATGATGTTGCCATTGGTCAGTGGGGGATCCGTGGTTGTCGTTGACCGTCAAACGGCCCGAGACAGCAACCGACTGGTTCAAGCCTGTCAGACGCACAACGTTTCGGTGATGTTTGCGACTCCAGCGATGTGGCGGATGATCTTGGAAGCCGACTTCGCCGGCAATGAAGACATGGTCTTTCTCACCGGCGGCGAGCCATTGCCGTCAGATCTCGTCGCCCCCATGCTCGAACGCTGCCGAGAGCTATGGAATCTCTATGGCCCTACCGAAACGACCGTCTATTCAACTTTGGGCCGCATCGAAAATGCCGACGATCGAATTTTGATCGGTGGTCCGGCGGTCAACACTTCCGTCTACGTTGTAGACGAAGAAAACAACCTCTGTGCACCCGAAACACCCGGCGAGTTGCTGATTGGTGGTGATGGCGTCACGTTGGGATATTTGAATCGTGACGAACTGACGGCTGATAAATTTATCCAGTTTGAAGGAGGCCGGGTCTACCGCAGCGGAGATTTGGCTCAAATGACTGCAGACGGGCAAGTCGATTGTCTCGGACGCATGGACGGGCAAGTCAAACTTAACGGTCACCGGATTGAACTCGGTGAGATTGATGCGGCACTTGCCGCGCAAGCAGGAGTTCGAATGGCGGCAACGGTCCTGCGTCAGGATCGACCCGGCGACAAACGTCTGGTTGGCTATTTGATTGCGGACAAAGATCAAACCATTGACATGGCGAGCGTTCGTCAGAATCTCGCGGCCCGTTTGCCGGAGTACATGGTACCCGCCATCCTTACGACAATCGAACAGTTTCCCCTGACAGCCAATGGAAAACTGGATCGCAAGGCGTTTCCCGTTCCTTCGGAGAATCGTCCGGAGATCGGTGTTGAATTTGTGGCGCCGGTGACGGATCTGGAAAAACAGTTAGCCGCGGTCTGGGGTGAGGTTTTACAAATCAATGGAATTGGCACCGAAGATAATTTCTTCCAGCTTGGCGGCAGTTCTCTGCGCGCGGTAAGAGCCGTTGCACTCATGAAGCGGCAAGCCAATGTTGAGATTTCGACGGCTGAGTTTTTTGATAATCCAACCATCGCCAGTGTGCTCAAGCTGGCCGACAAGAAGGCGAAGTTGCTCACTCGGTTTGCCTCTGGCACAAAAACGGGACGGCGCGATGGATCAGATTTATCGAATGGCTCAGATTCATCAAATGCATCAGGTCAACACGCCGGGCAGTACGCGATTGTTGGCATGTCGGCTCGTTTCCCCGGTGCCGACAATCTGACGCAGTTTTGGGGCAACTTGGTGGAGGGGCGCGAGACGATTTCATTCTTCTCACCTGAAGAACTTGATCGGACGCTTGATCCGCGTGACACAACCGACCCCAATTACGTGGCCGCGCGTGGTGTCATCGAAGGCGCTGAAGAATTTGACGCTCACTTTTTCAAGATCATGCCCAAGGCGGCCGAACTGATCGATCCGCAGCAGCGCGTGATGCTGGAGATCTCATGGGCGGCGTTGGAAGACGCGGGAATCGTGCCCGATGCTGAATCCGTAATTGGAATTTGGGCAGGCACCTTTAGCATCACCTATCACATCAACAACGTGTTGACCAATCCGCAGCGCGTCCGAGAAGCCGGGGCGTTTCAGGTCAGTGCTTACAGCGAAAAAGATTTCATCGCGACGCGCGTCGCCCATGCTTTGAATTTGACCGGGCCAGCGATCAATGTGAATACCGCCTGTTCGACATCATTGGTGACGTTGGTTGAAGCATGCAAGTCGTTGGGGGTGGGGCACTGCAATGTGGCCATCGCCGGCGCGGCCAGCGTTCATTTTCCTCAAATCAGTGGACACCTGCATCAGGAAGGAAGCATTTTCACTCCCGATGGTCACTGTCGACCATTCGATGCGACCGGCCAAGGAACGTTGTTCTCCGATGGTGCGGGTGCCGTTGTTGTGAAACGCCTCGCCGACGCGCTTGCCGATGGTGATCGAATCTACGCCGTTGTCAAAGGCACCGGCATCAACAACGACGGTGGCGAGAAAGCCAGTTTCTCTGCTCCAAGTATCGCCGGCCAAGCTGGCGCGATTGCGATGGCCCATGCAGAGGCCGGTATTACGCCAGACCAGATCGGGTTCGTCGAAGCGCACGGAACCGCAACGCCCGTTGGTGATCCTATCGAAGTTGCCGCATTGCAGACCGTCTTCGATGCTCAGACCGACAAACGCCAGTACTGTGCGATCGGAAGTGTGAAAAGCAACATTGGTCACGCGGTAGCTGCGGCGGGAGTGGCGGGGCTGATTAAGGCTGCCATGTCGCTGCATACTGAACAGATCCCTGCGACGCTCCACTTTGAAAAACCGAACCCACAAATTGATTTTGCCAACAGTCCGTTCTACGTCTGCGACGCGCTCAAACCATGGCCTCGCGGCGAAGAAACTCGTTTGGCCGGAGTGAGTGCCTTCGGCGTGGGCGGAACCAATGCTCATGTCGTCCTAGAAGAAGCTCCTCAATCGGTAGTCGAAAAGGTTGCTAACTCGGATGGCTATCCGCTGCCCGTCTCGATCCTGCCCGTTTCAGGAAAAACAGAAGCTGCGATGTTGGCCAATGTGAGTCAATTGGCCGAGCACCTCTCCGGCAACGGTGATCTTGAACTGGTTGACGTCGCCAACACTCTGCAAACAGGGCGCGACTCGTTTGCGTATCGGTCGGCGGTGGTTGTCAGTGATATAGTAGATGCGGTGGAGGTGCTTACTGCTGCAAAAGCACCGCGCTTCGCGAAACGGAAGTCAACCGCAGCCAAACGAGATATCGTGTTCATGTTCCCCGGACAGGGAGCACAGTACGTACGCATGGGACAGAACCTGTATGAAGGTTCGCCAGTGTTCAAACGTAATTTCGATCATTGTGCAGACGTATTGCTGCCGCTGTTGAAGCGCGATCTGCGCGAGGTACTGTTTCCTAAAAATGGTGACGAAGATGCCTCCAGCGAGATCTTGCGGAACACCCGTTTCACTCAACCGGCTTTATTCGCATTAGGTTACTCGTTGGCCCAAGTGTGGTTGGCGTGGGGAATTGAACCCAAATATGTCATGGGTCATTCCATTGGTGAATTTGCGGCCGCTTGCGTGGCCGGTGTGTTCAGCCTTGAAGATGGGCTGAAGATGATCGCCGAGCGCGGACGTGCCATGGAAGCGCTTCCTGGCGGAAGCATGATGAGCGTTCGATTGCCTGGCAAGACGGTGGAGCCAATGTTGTGGGGCGACATGGCCATTGGCAGCTACAACGGACCCGAGTTGTGTGTCGTTGCCGGCCCGGACGCTCAAGTTGCTGACTTGCAGAAACAACTCGAGGCAGACGAAATCGTGTGCCGCCACTTGTATACCTCACACGCTTTCCATTCGCCCATGATGGACGAAATCGTTGAGCCGTTTGCGAAATTTATTGGGCGGTTCAA
>CALKXO010000316.1 GCA_938003615.1 uncultured Pirellulaceae bacterium
CCCCAGCCAAAACGATACTCTGCTTGCCTAACGTTACCATTGCAAAGCTGGTCACAAACCTTAGAGATAAACTGACGGCGCGTCGTGCCTTTAAGTTCTTTCGCTGCGGCAAGCAGCAACTCGTCGGCCAAATGCTCTGGCGCCACTTCTTCGAGTACAGCAGTCATCTTCTTTCTCCGAGACTATCAATTCGTCTCAATAGTTTCCGAAATTCCACTGATTACTCAAATATCAGTTTTTAGGTAAATTCCTAACTGCCAATCGCCTAATTGATCCATGGTCGCGCTGTTCGATTGAGGCAGTGTGGCCATTTTTTTTGAGTGGTTACGAGGTCCTGCTGCAGACGCTAGGACGAATTGCCTACCGGAGAAGTCATTGCCGTAAACGAAAAGAACCGCGGAAATCTCGCGGCTCTTTTTTGGTTTACTATTTGCGAAAATCAAGATCTACTTGTGATAGACAACCTGCAGTTTCACCATCAACGGTTCGATCTGCCGTCGATAATTGTTGAGGGCTGCGGCGTTGGTGCCGGTGTAACCGACCAGAGCATTTTTGAATTGAATCCAAGAGGTAAACATCTGGTTCAACTGAGCAGCTTTGGGTTCGTACAATCTGTCGGCCATCGTGCGCTGACTCAGGTCGAAACAGCGTTTGTGAAAGTTCTTTATCGGCCGTATAATTTTACCCGGCGCCCCAACCGATAGATCTTCTAGCTCGTGCGATAGATCCTCAAGGTCTGCCGCAACACGGAGCATCGATCCATGGTCCAGCAGCGGCTGCGAGCCAAACGCCTCGTGGAGCGTCTGCATCGAATAGTTGATCTCATCCAACTCAATCTTCAAAGCGGGGTTGGTCAGCGTACCACATTGGTTGAGCATTCCACTCCAATTGGACTCAAACAAAGCAAATTCATTTGCCAATCGATCGGGCCCTGCGTCGCTGCGAATCGAGCCGCTAAATTGTTCGCACTGACGCTGAAACGCCTTGGCTGATAACAGAATATCGGCTGGGTTTTCCATCGCCAATAAGTCGTGCATGGTGATCTGTTTGAAAATATTGCCGCTGCTGACGCCGACGTTGGCTGAAAGTTGCGACAAGTAATCGCGGTCTAGCTGATAAGGAATATACAGCTGTTCCTGAATCTGTCGGCCAATTGATTCAATGTCTTGGACGTCGTGCCTCAAACGCTGACTAGGGTATTGGCTGATCTGTCGACTCAGCTCTCGCCATTGGTCAAGCCCGTTTTTGTACAGGGATGTGACGGCCCCGTAGTCTTTGCGGCGAATGACAGACGGGGACTGCTGTATGATCGAATGCAGACTCTGACATTTGCGGATCATGTCGCGCGACGCGGGCTGAGTGCGAACTTCATATCGCAAGTCTTGGGCGAGGTGATTGAGGCTGGAGGCCAATTGAGAAGCAAGTTGAAGAACTTGCTGATCGTCAAACTGCGGCTCAACACCAAACACCTGACACAATTGTTGATCGAAATTTTGGCAAAGCTCGATGCATGGCCGCGTTTTCTGAACCGCTACCGGCATGCTTTGCAAGTGATAGTTCAGCAACCGCCACTGCCGATCAATCGCTAAAAAGTCGTTCACCAGATATCGCTCATGCGGAGCTGTCGCTGCTTGGCGCGCAAGCAAATCGATGCTGACACGAATCTGCAGTGCATCTGCCAGCAACGGCCGAACGGCGGGCGTGCTGAACTCTAGCTGTCGTAGGTCGTCAATTAGATGATCGCATTCATCCGACCAGTCACGGAGCGTTTTGCGTACGGCGACAATCTGCCCCCCGTTGGCGACAGGGGTGGGCCGACGACCGGGAACGCGTGTCGCCGGTATCGGCTGAATCTGAGGCTGCGGAAAATTCGGACGCTGCCCCGGTGCTTGGTTTTGTTCCAGTTGTGATTCCAACAAACCCCGCAGCAATCCCTCGACGAAAGTTCGCCGTTGAGCGCGGCGTTCATCGGTGACTTGGGCCGTCGCGATATCGATCACGCACGTCCACACAAACAGAGATAGAAACGCAGTCGCCAGAAACTTTCGGGAAATCGCAAACATGGTCGATCCAAACATGGGAGGGAAGCAAAATTTTGACAGGACAAGTATAACCCAATTTGCCTCCCGTCTGTTCCCACTAACGCTACGTCGATACAGCGCAATTGCGAAGTAACCAACTTCCGGTTCTTCGCAAGGTTATTTACGTTGCTTACCGCTACGAGATAGTAAGCGATTTTTTACTGCAGGGGCCGGTCTGCGTCGTTCCAGATTCACGCAGATTCACTCGTTGGGCTGCTGATCCAACGTGAGGCTACTTTTCAGACCTTGGTGTGAAAAATTCACGGGAGACTCAATGTCGGTGGGCTGCCGCAACTGGTCCCGCAGCTGAATTATCTTCAGCACCACGCCCACTCGATTACTCACGCACAGCTTACTATGGATCTGCTCCATATGGTGACGCACAGTACGGTTGGAAATTTCGACGTGATCCGCGATTCTTTGACGCGTCCAACCATCAAATAGAAGTCGACAAACCTGTTGCTCTCGAACCGATAGCTTCGCTGCTCGACAAACATCTGACCATTGTTGGGCCGAAAGCTGATGCTGCCCCGGAGTATGTGATTGCTCATCCTTCTGTACCGCCAAAATCGCTCCCATGATTTGCTCCCGCCAAGTGCATAGAATTAAGATGGGAGCCGTCAGCGCGCGAGATGTCTAAGAATGCATCCCAACGCTCCACAGTCCCAAAATTGCCCGTGGTCTCATACACGGACGTCTCGTCTCCACCTGACTAG
>CALKXO010000317.1 GCA_938003615.1 uncultured Pirellulaceae bacterium
TCGTATTCGTATTCGTATTCTTCCTCTTCGTCGTCCTCTTCTTCTTTTGCATCTTCGTAGTCGGCTTCGTCATATTCCTCGCCGTCTTCGTCTTCTTCGTATTCATATTCGTCGTCTTCTGCTTCAGCAACGACTTCATCATCCTCTTCTTCGTAGTCGTCCTCCAGCAGTTCCTCTTCGTCTTCCTTAGCCTTTGGGTCGGGCATCGGGATCGTCGCTGGTGCGTTCAACGCCATATTGGTCAAACGGTTTGGATCTTCGATCGCCGAAAGTTTCTTCCGCGCTTCAGGTTTGCTGGCCGGTTTTAACTTCAGCTTAGGCTTGGGGACAGCAGACTTCGGCTGAGTTGGTTCTGCATTTTCGGTCGTTTTTGCTACAGGTTTTTTGGCTGACGGCGTTTGGGATGGCGTTGTTTGGGATGGCTTCTTGCTGGCCTTGGGAGCAGCCGCTTTCGGTACAGCTGTTTCGGTCTCCTCTGGCCAGTCCTCATCGTTAACGGGATTGGGATCGCCGTTCTTAATGTTGTTCCACATGTCTAACGTCAGTAGCACTTCACGCGACTTGGAACCGTTATACTCGCCGACGTATCCGTCCTCCTCCATATAGTCGATCAATCGGGCTGCGCGGCCATAACCGATTCCCATTGCACGTTGCAGCATCGACAAGCTTCCGCGTTGCTCGCGAGCAACTATTTCGATCGCATCTTCGTACAGTTCATCTTTCTTGCGCTCACCTTTCTTCGGAGCGCCGGCGTCTTCGTCACCTTCGGTCTTGACCTTGATATTCATCAATTCGTTAACGAAGTTCTGCTCACCAGTACTGGCGGCAGCGGTAACTGAGTCAAGCTCTTCGTCACTCAGGTAGGTGCCTTGGCCGCGTAAGAGAGTGCTGGTTCCCGGCCAGAGGAACAACATGTCGCCGCAGCCGAGCAGTTTGTCGGCTCCCTGCGCATCGAGGACAACGCGGCTGTCAGTCTTGCTGGCGACTTGGAACGCGATACGCGCGGGCAAGTTCGATTTGATCAGGCCGGTGATGACATCGACGGTTGGTTTCTGTGTCGCAAGGATCAAGTGAATCCCAACGGCGCGACTTTTCTGAGCCAGTCGAATGATGTGCGTTTCCACGTCCTTGCCAGCGGTCATCATCAAGTCCGCCATTTCGTCTGCCACGATGACGATGAAGGGAAGGTTGGTCGGAATGTTGGCACGTTCCTCTTCGGGTGGATCGAGCCGGTCCATGATTTCTTCCTCACCAAGCTGGTTGTAGCTGGTGACGTGTCGCACGCCGACACTCGCCAACAGCGCGTAACGTTCTTCCATTTTGTCGACGGCCCACGCCAGAATTGCTTCGGCCTTACGCATGTCTGTAACGACTGGATGCATCAAGTGTGGCAGTTTTCCAAATCCGCTCAATTCGACCATCTTCGGGTCGATCATCAGCATACGCACTTCGTCAGGGCGACGCGTCATCAAGATCGAGGCGATGATGGCGTTCAAACAAACGGATTTACCAGTACCCGTTCGGCCCGCGATCAAGAGGTGAGGCAGTTTTGCCAAATCGGCAACCATCGGCGCCCCGACAGCATCGGAGCCCAAGAACAGCGGGATGTGCATCTTCTTGATCTGTGCTTCACACTGTTCCATGACGCCCCGCATGCGGACCATTTGTCGAGTTTCATTTGGAACCTCGACGCCGACGCTGTTCTTGCCCGGAATCGGCGCGACGATTCGGACGCTGGGCACGCGCATTGCGATGGCAAGGTCGTCAGCGAGCGCGACGATCTTCTGCAGACGCAAACCGGGCTCGAGATCGATCTCGTACATGGAGATAACCGGGCCGGTCTCGATTTCGATGACACGCACTTTGAAGCCAAACTGCTGACACGTTTTTTCGAGGATCTCGGCCTTGATCAGCGCCTCACGCTCCTGTTCCTCGAAAGGCGTTGCCTCGCCAAGTTGCAGTAATTCAATCGAGGGCACCTGATAATCGGCTGCCGGATCATAGAGGGAAGCCTCGTTTAGCTGGTCCATCATCGCATCGCGCTCAGATGGCTTTGACGGCTTCTTCTCCTTCGACACCGGCATCCGGAAATGCGGTTTCGACTTGGCCTCAGCCGGTTCGTCGACACGCATTAGCTCATCGGAGATTTCACTTTCTCCCGCATCGGACGCCGGCATCAACGCGGGCACGATCGTTTTTGAAGTGTTATCACGAATGTTCAGACTTGCGCTGGCGTTGGCCATTGGCTCATAGTCGTCGTCTTCAGCTTCCTCCGAATCCTCTTCGGTTTCATACTTATCATCTTCGGCCTCGTACTCAGCTTCTTCTTCGTATTTGTCCTCTTCATCTTCAAGTTCAGAATCTGCAACGGCCAATGTTGATGCAGCAACCGTAGCCACTGATCCGTCACTTCCCAAAGCGACCTCTTTGAAAACTTCTTCGCCATTGTCCCGGCGTTTGAATCGAATTGTCTTGGTCTCGCCGTCTTCGTCTAGCTCTTCCTCGTCTTCTTCATTCTCGTACTCGTATCCTTCGTCGTCTTCCTCTTCTTCGACTTCACCGTTGAACCACTGCACGAAACCGTGGACCAACCCAAACGGAAGAATCGCCGTCGCGGCGACCAAAGCTGGTGCGAACGCGAGTCGTCCGGCACGGAAGATTAGGTACTCCGTCCACATCATCATGCCTGCGATCGACATCGAAACAGCAGCTGCCAGCGCACCGGCCGTACCGATGTTTGCCGAGAGCAGGCCGCTGGCAAGCGCTCCAATGTAGCCGCCCGCACCGATCAGTGGGCTAACGGTCCAGACGGGCAAGACCAAGCTGCTGAGCGCGGTTAGGCCTAGTAAAGCGATTGCCCAACCGATTGATTTCAGCCACGGCGACTCGACAGGCTCTTTTCGAAAGAGCGCGATCTCCAGCGCGATCAAGCCCACGATCAGAAAATAGACGCCCACTCCCAGAACATGGACCAGTAAATCAGCCGCCCATGCTCCCAGTCTTCCACCAGCGTTTTCGATGGTAGCGTTTGCTGGATAGACTAGCTGATCAGGCTGATAGATTTTCAGCAGCGCAGCGGGGGCTTCGTATGACGGGTCGGCAGGGTTATAGGTGACTACCGAAGCCACCAGGAAGATGGTCAGCCCTAGAATTCCGACGGCAAGGATATCGTTGCGGATTATTCGATCTTCATCAGCCATGAACGCTTCCTCGTTGGACGTCATTTGGGGAAACGTCCGCACTTGGGTTCGAGCGCATCGTGCACTCGTAAGTAGCATCCCTGCCATAAAACCGGTTGCTGCCACGATCCGTGCGACAGAACTACACTCAGTCGTTATCGACGTTTACCAAGTGATTACTGACCTCGGTACAGCGAGACCGAAAAACCGGTTTTTTCATTGGATGCCTTAGAGTCAGAAAAGAAGCCCCTTGCGTTGATAGCATTACGCGCAAGATCCTAACGGGATACTCAAATTGCCATTTGAGAAATTTCTAATTTGGGTAGATGCACGGAGCTAGAAAGTTTTCCTTCGCAAGAAAAATGTTGGCCTAAGTTGGCCTCAAACCAGAGGCTCAAAAAATGAAGATCGCATTTGCAAATTTCCAACTAAAACTCGCCGTGATCTATCACGTGCCCGTCGTCTCGATGGCAGACATCATAAAACGCTGTTTCAGAAATGGAGTTGTCTACTGAACGAACTAAAACGTCGCCCACAAGTACTGTTCCGGTGATGGGACTCAATAAAAAAACGCATGCTTGTCATATATTTCCGGCAAGTTTGGCAATATCTCTGCCCTCTATTTCGTAGCCGAAACAAACCGCCCTCGGTAATGGCCAGATTCAAACGCCGCCACTATCGGTCGTTTGATGTAAAGATGAAAACTGAGCGCACTTATCCGGCGACATTAGTCTTCTAGCTAAATTTTGAAACCCGCGTTCACGTGGGCAGTCGAACGTGAAGCCTTAAAACCTACACTTAAGCCTCGCGTTCTCACTTGGGGTGAACAAAGCTCAGATGCATGGCAGCGTGGCTAAGGAGCATTTTGTCGATTTGTGCTTCTGTCGCTTTTCCAAAAACGGGATGCACCGGTAACGGGCCCTTGTCCTTGTATGTCTTAACCGACGTACGAAAGTTCTCGATTGCTTCTTTCAGATCGACATCGCTTTGAGACCAGAAAAACTCTTGCATCGCTTTATTTGGTAAGTTGAACCCGGGTTCAACGGGATTGTTGAGAATGCCATTTTTCAAAAACGGCATGGCCAGTCGCATGTACCAAGGAAGCTTGGGAGGAATGATGTTTCCCACGAGCATTTCATTCGTTGTCGCCAAGTGTTGAACGATCTTCCCGAACGAATGGGTGCCGGTTGTCTCATGGTCAGATCCAGCCAATGCCTCGATGTCCGAAATGACCTCGTCCAAACTGGAAAACGAAATTTCTCTACGTTTTTGCTGCGACATTTCAATCCCCTTCTTGGTTTAACTCACGACCGTTTTCATCGCGTTGTAAAGATTGTTGCACTTCTTCCATCTTAATTCAGGCACTCGTGGCCCGATCTGCGGTCCAACTGGAACTGCCTGACCCATACATGCTCGCAGATGAAAGACGATCAGAATAGCACCCATGATGTGAATCCGCACGTGGGACCAGCGACTACGACGGGTGGCAATTGGACTGATACGGAAGGCCCCACACGGAATTTCCCTACCCAATTTTTGGTCCCCCTGTCTTACCCCGGTCGTTTACCCCGATCGTTTACCCCGGTAGTGATTGGTAAGTTCAGCCCGCTCCCCTGTTCGGCCTCCTGCGGATCGGTGTCAGAAAGTTAGTTGATAGCGATCCCTGGCGCGTCTCTAAGCACTAGGTCATAAGCTTTCAGACACCATTAGCCGTTTTGGCACTAGCCACGGTTCCTTTTTCAATTGGAAACTTATG
>CALKXO010000318.1 GCA_938003615.1 uncultured Pirellulaceae bacterium
GAAGAGTCCGCCGATTCTGCCAAGCCATTGACGCCAGAAAGTACGACTTTCCACCTGAGGGCGTACCCACAATCGAGACAAAGAATGACGGCGACTCAAGCACTGACCGAGGAATCTTGAGATGACAGTGCGGACACGCGAGTTCTTGGCAACTGATACCTCTCACATCGACCGCATTGCATTGGGGGTCGAAAAGTGTGGGAGTAAACCGGATCTGAGCATCATCGCCAAGGCGTTCGTCTCCAACCAGATCCTCGTGGCCGCTAATCCACTTTACTGTTTCGACTTCAAAACTTTTCCAGCAATTGGGGCAATTGGGTTTACCTAGCAGTCTTCGTTTTGATGATTTCAACAAACAACTCGGAGAGAGAACAATTAGAGGAATATGAATCGAACAGCGGTGAACACACGAGGCAGACGGTCAAGGTTGGCTTCCTCCATTGCAGCAAGGACATGCCACGTTTCCATCACCACCACATGTTCCGCAACGGTTGTGCTCTACGCGAACGACCCTTTTTCCAAGGTAATGCCCATTGGGAGCATAAACATCGTCCATAATACGACGCTCAATTTTTCCTTTAACACAACCCTCACGCGAGCAACGCAGTATGTCTGTACCTTGACACTGGACACACCGGGTATCGAATATCGCCCCGGACGAAACGCGATGAAACTTAGAACTTCCATTTAGAAACTGAAGCTGGCCAAACTCAACAAGTTGTTGATCCACCGGCAGAACAACGCCCCAACCATTGCTACTTTTGAACCTTTCTCCCTGTAATTTTTCATTGGACCGTAGCGCAACTAAGTCGCGCTTAGCTTTTCCATTTGCCCTTAATCCAGAAAAATCTCTTTCGATCATGGAAGCAACCCGATTAATGTTTGCATTCACGACGCTCGCGACCCCTGATACTCGAGAATCAACGATCTGATTCCAAAGCCTCACAGCTTTCCCTACGCGTCCCTGCCTCACCGTTGCAACAGCAAGGTTATTGATCGCCGCGTGCAAATTCCGCCTATCTGCTTCCGACGCTACCGCACTGTATCGATTTCCTTCTTCAATTGCATTCTCCAGAACACGTTCAGCAGCAGCAGCATCTCCAGCGGAAATGTCGTAGTAGATCCCAAGCAACAACGGTGCGATCAAGCAAGATGGATCGTTCGCAATGATGTCCCGCAAGGTCCCCAAAGAATCCGCCGCGCGTAGCTTCAACCACTCGCGCGCCTTCAATTCAGATTCATTCCGCAATTCAACAAATTGCTCGGGTGACAAGTAGGTCTCTTTTAGTAAAACCCTATTCGCTTCACGGTGAGGCTCAAGAGCTTCCATCCGCGCCTCAACAAACAACCGGTTTGATTCATCAACAAAGCCTTGATCAACAAATTCTTTGAATTGCGTGAAGCACTCGGAGGCAACCGCCGATCGACTTTCTGCCAATTTGAGTTCCTTTAAACGCGCTCTGGCAAAGCTACTCGCATATTTCTGATCGGCATCAGAGAGCCGTTTAAGGGAAAGTGAAACTCGCTTATCTGCCGCATCTGACTGATGTTTTAAAAGCGTGACATCCTCGTCGTTCGCAGAAATGATCGTTGCCTCAATCGAAAATTTTCCAGAGCGATCCGACCATTCGCGAGGCACTTGAAGTCTGCTGCTCTGCCCAAACGCTGAACAGCAGCAGACCGAAGCAAAGAAATAAAGGAGTGCCAATAAGGCCCGAGAGAGCCATTTACTTTTGAACATCAGAAGTTGGCTATCAAGCCGCCATAGAGTAGAAGTAGAGTGACGAATAGAAGAGGTAATATAAGCCAAAATTATTGCAAGAACAAGCGTCCGGCAATGCGACCACGGCGAGACCAAGCCAACCCGAAATGTCGACGTTTCCCGACGATCGTCCGGCTTAATGTTTTGATCTGTACCCAAAGGATACGGGGGAAGTCGAAAGACCTAAGTCGCTGCAACGCGCACTACGCGGCCATCGACTGACACTTTGCCTGCAGCGATCTGATCAATGACGTCCGGATACAGCTCGCATTCTGCTGCGAAGACGCGCGCGGCAAGTGACTGCGCACTGTCGCCATCGACGACAGGAACGCTACGCTGCGCGACGATCGGCCCATGGTCATACTCGTCATCGACGAAATGCACCGTACAACCGGTGATCTTACAACCGTAATCAAGTACCGCTTGGTGCACGCGCGATCCGTAGTTTCCCTTGCCGCAAAACGACGGAATCAGGCTGGGGTGAATGTTGATGATCCGGTTTTCAAATTCTTTCGATACCGCCAAACGCCGCAGAAAACCACCCATCACAAGAAGATCCGGCGCCGAAGGACCTACCGCATCATAAATCGCGGCGCTGAATGCTGCCGTTGTATCGAATTCCCGATGGTCCACCACAAAGCTCTCGATCCCTGCCTCTTTCGCGAATGCGAGTCCTCCCGCATCGGCCTTGTTGGAGACAACACTTGTGATCTCCCAACCACAATCGGGATGCATCTGGCGATACTCAATTAAATTCTTCAGCGTGGTGCCGCCGCCAGAGATGAAGACAGATATGGAAAACATGGCGACGTAACTAAAGGGGTTAGGGATAGGGGGATCTTAAATGCTTAACCGTCAGCCGATAGCCGTAAGCGTTCTCAGTTTGCTGTACCTCAAGTGGTCCTTCAATGCTGAGATAATCAGTTCGTAGTACCGGCTTCAGCCGGAGTTCCGCCTAAAGGCGGTACTACAAACTATTTCTTTCACGTTTGACAGACCACTAGGTTGTTGGCCCAGTTGCAAATGACTCAGATTCAAATGTAGGAAATTAGCTCCCCCGCTCTTGGTGAATCTCGATCTCGAGACGGTGGCACCGAGTAAAAAATGAGCAAATTTACGAAAGGGAGCAAGAGACGCTTCTATTTCGTAAGACGTACAACAATTTTGACACTTGCTCTGTTGACTTCGGTTAACACCTTCTCCGTCCTGACATTTTTATTAGTGCAGTCTTTCTGATCGAAAATAAACGTGTCTACTTCTCCATTAGTTAGATCGCGAATTTTTATCTCTCGGGCAAGCGTCTCTCCAACAATATAGTTGCGATTCTCATTGATCGCGTTACGCAGCTCAGAAGAGTTCGTAAAGATCTCGACTTCGATTCTTGAAATTCTCGCTAGATCTTGGGTCTTTCGGTCATCTTGAATCAGGCGCACTAAATCGCGAGCCATTCCGGCCCGGATCAGTTCCGGGGTCAACTCCGTCGACAAAATAACGACTGCTTCGGTACCCTGGGCTGCCGCCCAACCTTCGTTGGCTTTCAATCGAACCTCAACATCATCGGCCGTCAGCTCAATGGATTCACCTTCTACCTCAAGCGCTGCCTTTCCCGATGAAGAAAGTGATTCCAACATCGTCTTCCCGTCAGCTGCTCCAAAAGCCGCTTTGACTTTCGGCATCAGTTTTCCGACGCGCGGGCCAAGCAATTTAAAATTTGGCACCACTTGGTAGGTCACATAGTCGCCCGCATCGGTGGTGTAGGCGATCTCTTGAACGTTCAGTTCTTTTTTCAACAACTCGTCATGCGTCTCCAACCACGCTTGGTCGATTGGATCATTCAAAACGACCGTCATTCCAGACAGCGGCTGGCGGACTTTAAGTTTTTCATTCATTCGCGCCGACAGTCCCAACGACGCAATCTCACGCAGCAAGTTCATTTGCCGTGACAATGTCTCATCGATTTTTCCGTCGTCGGCCACCGGATAATCGCACAAATGCACGCTGGTCACCGCAGAAGAATCGGCACCAAAGCTGCCAATTAAATTCTGCCAAATCGCTTCCGTCACAAAAGGAACGAACGGCGCCGCTAATTTACATGTTGCGGCCAGACACTCAAACAGCGTCCAATACGCGTCAAGTTTGTCCGCATCCTCTTTGTCCTCAGCCCAGAACCGATCGCGGCTACGCCGGACGTACCAGTTGCTCAAACTATCAACGAAACCGCTCAACGTCGTGCACGCAACGTAATTGTCGTAGTTGTCCATTCGGTCAACGATGGTTTTCGTCGTCCGATTCAATTCGCTGATGATCCAACGATCGAGTTCGCTACGTTGCTCGACGGGGCGATAGCCTCTACCGGACGCCAGCGTCTCGGGGGAAAGCTGTGCCGGATCGGAGACCGACGACGGATCGAAACCATCGATATTGGCATACTGAACAAAGAAGCTGTAGACGTTCCAAAGTCTGAGCAAAAACTGCGGGATGCTTTCTTTGATCGCGCGGCTGCTGTAGATGATCGACGTCCAAGGCGGCTGATTGGCAAAGAAGTACCACCGCAAAGCATCGGCGCCGAACGAATCGAAGATCTCATTCGGGGCGCTGTAGTTCCGCAAACGCTTCGACATCTTTTCTGTCTTGCGCTGGACCTTGCTGCCGCATTTTTCGCATTTCTTGACGACCTCCATGTGGCGATGCTGACATTTAACACACATTTGTCCTTCGGCCAGCATCAGGCCCAGCACGATGCAGTTTTCAAACGGATGCGGAAATTTGATTTCCGGGTCGTCGCCAAAAAGTAGTGTGCTGATCGCCAACTGGCTGTAGAACCAGCCACGCGTTTGATCGAGTGCTTCACTGATGAAATCCGCCGGAAACTGTTGCTTGAACTCTTCTTCGCCTTGGTGCGGGTATCCCCATTGAGCGAACGGCATCGCACCGCTGTCGTACCAACAGTCGATCACTTCGGAGACGCGTTGCATCCGCGCACCGGCCTCAAACGGAGAATCATACGTGAGCGCGTCGATGTAAGGCTTGTGAACTTTCAGATCATCCACCAAGTCTGGATTCGCTGCTTTGGCGTTGTCCCAAACTTCCGTACCCGTCAGCCCCGGCTTGGTCATCAGTTCTTCGTAGGCTCCGACAGCTTCCATCTGGCCGGTTGACTGGCAAACCCAGATCGGCAACGGCGTGCCCCAATAACGTTCGCGCGACAATGCCCAATCGACATTCGACCCCAAGAAGTTACCGAACCGGCCGTCCTTGATGTGTTCTGGCAGCCAGTTGATTTGCTGGTTGTTCTCCAGCATTTTGTCTTTGTACTGGGTCGTTTTAATGAACCAACTTTCGCGCGGATACTGAATCAACGGATCCTCATCGGCCCGCCAGCAAAACGGGTACTCGTGTTCGTACTGCTCTAGCAAATAGAGTTTGTTTTCCTCTTTCAGCTTCTTGGTGAGTGCTTTGTCGGCTTCCTTGACCCACTGTCCTTCAAACTCGGGAACTTCGTTAGTAAATTTTCCGTTGGGGCCAACCGGACAGATCAGTTCTGGTCCTTGGCCGCGCTCGAAACGATCTTGTTCGGAGACCAACAGCTCATAATCGACCTCACCAAAGGCTGGCGCTTCGTGGACGGCTCCCGTTCCGCTGTCGGTCGTCACAAAATCGGCCGATGTAATCCGCCACGCAACGGCTTCTGTTTCACCGGACTTCAGCGCGCCCGTTTTGTCCCCATCGGTTTTGTAGAAATAGTCAAACGGCGGCTGGTAACGCAGCCCCACTAGCTCCGCACCGGAACAAGTCGATTTAACTTCGAGTTCCCGTTTCATTTTGGTGGCGATTTTTTCAACTAGGTCAGCCGCGAAGACCAGATAGAGATCTTCTTCGGCGTCGTAGACGGTCGCGTATTGAATATTTTCGTTGACTGCGGCGAACTGGTTGCTGGGCAAGGTCCATGGCGTCGTCGTCCACACCAAGAGGCTGGTGTTTTCACGATCAAGCAGTGGAAATTTAACGTAGACACTGGGGTCTTTGACGGTTTTGTAACCTTGCCCGACTTCGCCAGCGCTAAGCGCGGTTCCGCCCTGAGCCCACCACCAGATGATTTTGTGGCCTTGATACAAAAGGCCTCGATCGAAGAAACTCTTCAGCGACCACCAAACCGACTCGACGTAGCTTTGATGATAAGTCACGTAAGCTTTGTTGAGATCGACCCAAAACCCCAACCGCTCGGTGAGTTGTTCCCACTGCTGCATGTACTGCCAGACAGAGGTCTGGCATTTCTGGACGAACGGTTCGACGCCGTAGGCCTCGATGTCTTCTTTGGAGTGGATGCCAAGTTCCTTGCAGACTTCGACTTCCACCGGAAGGCCATGCGTATCCCAACCGGCTTTGCGTTCACACAAGTATCCTTGCATCGTCTTATAGCGCGGAAACAGGTCCTTAATAGCGCGCGTCAAGCAGTGCCCCGGGTGAGGTTTTCCATTGGCCGTTGGAGGGCCTTCGAAAAACACGTAACGCTTTTGATCCGCCCGTTGTTCGAGCGAGCGTTTGTAGACGTCGTTCTTTTTCCAGAACTCAAGAATCGACTCTTCAAGATCCGGGAAACTGACGTTGTTGGAGGCCGTTTGGAAAGAGCCTTGTTCCTTCTCAGGCATAAAATCGCTCGAATGTTCTATCGAAAAAAATTAAAATCTGACTGTGGTACGGCGCAGAAACGCACTCCGCCATGAAACCGGTGTGCAGTTCCCATAGTCTACGAAGGCCGGTCTGACATGACAAATGATTGTCTAAATGATGACAGGCTGGAAGCCTATCCCACCATGATGACAATCCCACCAGACCGTGACGCCCCAATATCCCTCAAAACGGAGTTCCTGTAAATCAGGTTCGACGCAACGAAAAAACCGCTCATAGAGTGAGCGGTTTTGATCGAAAAAGTTCGGGGCGAAAAAGTTCAGGGCGTCGCTGCTTAGTCGCGCTTTACGCTGCTACTTTTTTCGTGCTGGTTTCTTTGCCGCATCAGCTTTCGCCTTTGCTTTGGCTTCGACGACCGCTTTGATGCCAGGCTTTTTCACGCCGGCGCCCTTTTTGCCGCCAGCAATAGGTTTGCCACTGGCGTCCTTGGCAACTGGGGCCGGTTTCTCACGTGTCGGATCCGTCAGGTGCCCGAAGGTATTGTCGAATTCCTGTCCGTACTGGTCATCCGCCAGATCGTACTCGCCGACAATTTCTTCTTCAAAATCGTCGTCGAAATCTTCATCAAAATCGTCCTCGTTGAACTCGTCAACGACATCGATATCCAGTCCGTCACTCTCTTCTGCAGCGACTAAACCATCATCAGTGTCTCCAGGTTCACCCGAAACCAAAGTATCGTCAATGTCTTCAGGGGCGTCTTCGGCTGACATCAGATTTTTTACTCCAGGTGCCTGAAAATTCGAAACTCAAATCAGTCGAAATTTTACTCAGAAACCGGCTCAAGACGATAGCTGAACAGGGAACATTTGCGAATCAGCGGTAAAAAAAAAGACGAACTGACCGAAACTATCGATCCGGGCCAACACACAGCGCCTGTGTGCTTTGATCGGCCCCCCATCGCGAACGACCAATCCAAGCCACTTAAACTAGGCACGAAGAAATGGGGGGAACCTAAAAGCAAGAATTCTTTCGAAAACCTCGAGGACATCTGATTTCGCAGGGTTTCGGTACAGCGGCCCATCCAACGCGTTCATACCCGAAACCGGGCAGCCTCGGCGTAGAATGCGATTCCAATATCCTGAGGCACATAGTTCACTAAATGTACGGCTGCTCGCAAGCGATGCTTTCGTTCAAAAACGATCTCGTGCAGCGTTGCGATCAGGTCCCGCATGGTGACGTGATTGGCGTCGATCAACTGTACAAATCGGCCCCGCCAAAGAACTAGGTAATTTTTTTCAATGGAACGATGAACCATTTTTTCAAAGATTGGATCAATCGTTTGGGGAATCAAAACAAAGTGATAGATCAATAGCGATACGATGGCTACGAAAATGGCAACCGCCAAGAACACCGGTTGTCCAAGCCAAGGTAATAGGGCAACGAAAGGGACTGCCGCGAACAAGAAGTAGGGAAGATAGTTCAGCATGCAGTACATCGTGATATGCTTGCGAGATATCGTCCAAGTCTCATCGAGATCGACCATCAAAGCGAAAACGCGCTTTAAGAATTTTTCAGGAGTTACGCGTGCTGGTTCAATTCCGTTGCGATCGGCCACCTCTTGGCCAATCCACTTCCATAACAACCACATCGCCGAAGCCCCGTCGCTTTCGCTCTCCTCCAAGGAAGCCGGGAAGGCACGCATTAACGATTCGGCATCATCGGCAAGGGTAAGTTGATGTTCAATAACGAGCGCGTCAGCCGTTGCGGTGTCCGAACAGAAGTAGCGTTTGATTGTCGCGGCGACTTGCCTCCGTGTCGGATCATCGCCAACGAACTGGGGCGCAGTCTTCTGATAGTCACGGATCAATTCCAGAACGTGAAAATCCATCTCCAATTGCGGCGGCAGATGGCCACTATTAATTTCCAACCACCCCATCGTTTTTCGCAGCCACTGAGGATTGGCTCGCCACATCGCTTGCTGCAATATTTGGATATAGAATGCAATCCGCGCGTTAATCCGGAAGTCCTTCAAATTGGCTTCGCAACGTGCCAACGTCTCTTGAAAAACGGCGAACTTCGTGGACCGCAATAACTGCTGCCACACCGATTCGGTCAGATAGTAGAAACGATCTTCGCGAATCACTTTCGATGTTGTCAGCAATAGGGTGGGAATCACCTCAAGTGGCAACTCTGTTTGAAAGTATTCGTAAAGCAAATTGAACAACCCTTTGTCACCGGGGTGTTCCTTTAGTCCCGTCAGTAACCATTGAAAGAACATCTTTTGATCGGGTTGAACGACATCCGACAAAATCGCTAAGGCGAAATAGTCATACGGCGTCTTTTCTTTACTGCGACTGATTTCGGAAAAGAGAACCGAAGGCTTTTCCTTCTTCAGCCGGTCATGAAAAGCCACAGACGATTCGCGCGGCTGCGATTTTTTGGAAGCGTCACCTTTACCGCTGGACGACTTACCACTGGATGATTTGCCTTCTGTGCGCTGCATCGACGGTGACACCTGCCACTGGTAGGTTTGACTATCCTCGGCGGTCGACTGCACTTGACCGTAACGCAATTGTCCGTCGAGCGTTTCGAACGCTGCTCGAATCTTTTGGAACTCCTCCGGAAACTTCTCGGGTTTGAATTGTCGAATCAGTTTCCCGTAAGCGCGTTTAAGCGTCTTGCGGTCAAATCCTGATTTCAGTCCGAAAAAAGTGACGGGGTCATGGGGCAACAGCTTCCACTGTGGTTTCGGGACGTTAGTATCGCTCATCGCCACGACCTGAAAACCATCACAGCAACTCTCGCCGCGAAGACCCCCAAAACAATGATCAGATACACAGGAATCTCAAACCCGTCATCTGCAAAGTGAACTGCCGTTTCAGCCTCATCGGGCTCAACTTCGACTCGGCGAGACTTAATGAGAAGAATCTGACCAAACCAGTCTGACTCAACATCGTAAAGCTGCGGATATTTTTCTTGTATCGTCAGAACGGTCTTCTGTACCATTTCTATCGCCGGATTGGTCGCCAGTTTTCGCAAGTACCGCTCTTTGACCTTCCCCGCCTCGCGCGGCGGTAGTAGAAAAATTCGCTTGAAGGTATTGATGAAATTGACGTCTTTCCTTTTCCGCATAGAAAGTTTCTCTAACAGCGGTTTTACTCGGCACAGCTTTCGCATGCGGGCCACGCCGACCTTTAATTCCGGATAGGGAGTGACGTTGAGTCCATCGAGCAGCTCCAATAAATATTCTGTATCGGTCACCCAGAACTTGTCTCTCAATTGATCCAGCTGCTGACGAATCTGAAGACGCTGCTCGTTGGTGCCACCGGACAGAGTACTTTCCTCAACCAACCCCAATCCGATCAGTCGCTGTCTTACGACTTGATCCGCCTGCAGCGCGGGGTTCAACTGCAACGCGCGCCACGCATATTTTAGTTTTTGTTTGGAAGAAGCGCTCAACGACTTCCTCCTGCTGCATTGCCGCCGGCAAGATCCTCGTCGGGCTCATCTGGTTCGTCATAGCCGACGCCCATTTGCTCCAAGGTCATCAGCAAACTCAACCGCGCACTATCAAATACGCTTCTGTCGCCCAGCGTCATCGCGTGTTCGAAAACGTCGATCGCATCTTCGAGTTGCTGGCGGTGAAAAGAGCCAACCTCGCCCACCATCCGCTCGCTGTATAAAACCAAACGCCGGTGACGCAGTTCATCGCGCGGATAGAATTTCAACTTTTGCATCTCACGCACCGCAGCCTTTAATTCAACTGAAGAAAGGCTAGAGGAATGATTGGTCAGCACAGTATTGAATTTCTTTCCCGTCGACGGCAACATCGCCTCTACCTCTAGCAACCCGTTCAGGTCGTAGGTGAACCGCACAAGGATTTCCGTTCCGGCCGGTCCCGGCGGTATATCGACAATCCTCAACTCGCCCAGACACAAATTGTCGGCGACCTTTCGTGACTCACCTTGATAAACCATCAGCAGGACTTCCTGCTGGTTTGCGGCCATGGTGCCGAACTGCTCCTCGCGCGAAACGGGAATCGTCGTATTACGGTGAATCACAGGTTGATAGTAACCGCTGCTAACGCGTCCACCGAAATCTTTGGCAACTTCTACCCCCAATGTAAACGGGCAGACATCGGTCATCACTATTTCGTCGACCGCCGCGTCGTCACCGATCAATGCAGCTTGAATCGCCGCCCCCAGCGCCACCACTTCATCGGGATTGTACGTGACCAGAGGTTCTTTCTCGAAAAAATCAGTCACAAACCCTTGCAGCACCGGCATGCGCGTCGCACCGCCAACCAGAATTACATCGTCAATTTTTTCAGGGCCAAAGTCACCATCACGCAGTGCACGATTAATCGGGTCTTTGATGCGCTTCATCAATGGTTCAACGATTTTCGCGAAGACCGCAGAGTTCAACTTGAATACTTTTGAATCATCAAACGTTCCCGCTTCATCAGGAAGTCGGATCCGACTTTTACCTTCGGTCATCAGTTGCCGTTTTGCATTTTCGCATTCCTCACGCAACCGGGCCGTCCGTACGGGCTGTGTCATTTCAGCCGTTTCCAGGTGTAATCCTTCCTTCTTCAACACCGTCGACACTAATCTGTCCGTAAAGTCCTCGCCGCCAAGCATACTTTCGCCGGCGGTCGAGATAATCTCAAGCGTCCCTTCGAAGATTTCCATCAAGGTCACATCGAACGTGCCTCCACCTAGATCGATCACCATCAGATGTTTTTCTGAATCACGATCGTGAAACCCGTAGGTCAGCGCAGCGGCGGTGGGCTCATTGATGATCCGCCGGACCTTCAACCCCGCCATTTCGCCTGCTTGCTTGGTGGCCTGGCGCTGATTGTCATTAAAGTAAGCTGGCACCGTAATGACGACCTGTTCTACAGGATGGCCAAGGAAATCCTCGGCGTCGCCGCGCAGCGACTTTAGAACGAGACTGGACAACTTCGTTGCGGAGAATTCTTGCTTCCCCATCTCGATGACTCGATCAAGTCCCATCGAACGCTTGAAGCAGGAGGCGGTCCGATCGGGATGAGTCACACGCAGTTCTTTGGCGGCGGCTCCAACGACCACCTGTCCATCCTCCAGCAACCCCACCACAGACGGCGTCAAGAAACTACCGTGCGTGTTAGGAATCAGTTTGGGCTGGCCATCTTTGAATACGGAACAGAGCGAGTTGGTTGTACCGAGATCGATACCAACAATGACATCCATGGTCATCTGGGGAAAAGTGTTTGGCTTGGCTGGCAACGGCCTGAAGAGACGGTTTCAGCTGGAAGTGTCAGCCCCTACGGTATCTCAAAATGCGCACAGATTCAACAAACACAGTGGGATACCTGAGCTTTTTTCTGACGCCCGACTGCTGCAGTCACCGCCAACAGCACGATTAATGCCGTGCATGTAGGTTCTGTTACAGCACGAACGTGGAAAGGACTGTCGGCCACAACAAAACGCTTGCTAAACTTGCGTGCAAAAGTCTGCGGGTTCTAGGAGTCCGCCGTTTTTTGGATCAGATCAAGTCGTGTATTCAGAATTGAAGCGTACATATTCGACCGTCAAATCGCTGGTCCAATGCTTAGCCTTGCCGGAGCCACCTCCGACGGACAGCTCAATGAGCGTCTCAAAATTGTCGCCGATCGATTTACTGACTTCAGCGGCGTCAAAGGCGACCGGCTGGCCAGCAGCAAACAATTCGAATCCGTTGAGCTTGAGATTAATTTTATGCGCGTCCAAGTCTACTCCCGCATAGCCGACCGCTGAGACGATTCTGCCCCAGTTGGGATCGTTGCCGGTGACGGCCGTTTTCACAAGCGCACTGGCCGCAACGGTTCGCGCAATCTGATCAGCCTCTTCATTGGATTCCGTCCCCTGCACATCAATTTGCACCAGGTGCGTCGCACCTTCGCCGTCAGCAGGAATCATTTTGGCCAATTGAATACAAACATCAGTAACCGCGTTAGTCAATTGATCAACGTCAGCTTCATTGCTGATGACGACACCCGACTTACCACTGGCGAGAAGCAACACCGCGTCATTGGTACTCATGTGTCCCTCAACGCTGATGCGATTGAATGACGCTGCAGTAGCGACATCTAGAATTTTTTGTGCCACCTCGGTTGTGACTTCACCGTCGATCATCACCACGCCCAGCATCGTCGCCATTCGTGGGCCAATCATTCCAGCGCCTTTAGCCAGCGCGGCAATCGTCACGGTTTGTCCGCCAATGGAGACAGATGCTTGTACGGTTTTGGGCGATTTATCCGTAGTGGTGATCGCCTCAGAGGCCGCCGTAAAACTGGCCTCACTATTCGAAAGATGCTCCGCCGCAGTACCAATTCCCCGTTCCACTTTTTCGATCGGCAACTGAACGCCAATGACACCTGTCGAGAGCACAGCCACCTGTTCGGGCATCACGGCCAATGCTGCCGCGGTTGTTTCCGCCATCTGACGGTTGTTGGCAACACCCTCGTCGCCGGTGCAAGCGTTTGCATTTCCAGAATTGACCACAATCGCGCGGAACTGGCTGCTCGGGGTGACGGCAACGTTCCAGTCTATGCTCGCGGCGCGGACGATGTTCTGCGTGTAAACGCCGGCAACAGTCGCTGCCTCATCCGCGACGATCAGCGCGATGTCTTTCTTCGCTGATGCTTTGATCCCAGCAGCGACACCGGAATAACGAAAACCTCTTGGTAAATCCATAACAACTGTTCTTGTCTTTTTCAAAGTAGAAGACCGATGTTTCGGTCAATGTACGGGAAGTGCGTCCTCTCTTCGGTACGTACGATGATCCTTTACAGGATTCCCAGTGTCTCATCAAAACCGCACATCGCATTGAAGTTTTGAACCGCCGCGCCAGAAGCGCCTTTGATCAGATTGTCCAACGCGCTAGTGATGACAATCGTGTCGCGACAAACGCTGGCCGATATATCGCAAAAATTGGTGCCGCTGACATGCTTGGTGGCGACTGAGCCAGAAGTCACGCGCACAAACGGCTGTTCCTTGTAGAAATCATTCCAGCAATCCATCACATCTGAAGGGCCCGCGCTGTCGGCGCTGGTAACGTAAATGGTCGATAGAATCCCGCGATCCATTGGCGTTAGATGAGGCGTGAATACGACGCTAGTTTCGCTTCCGCAGAAACGGTGGATGATCTGATCGATCTCCGGCATGTGTCGGTGCGTGCCGATGCCGTAAGCTGAGATAGATTCGTTGCACTCGGGATAGTGAAATTTCAAATTGGCTTTTCGGCCAGCTCCCGAAATACCCGTCTTCGAATCGATGATAATTTGCGATGTTCCAATCAGCCCCGATTTGAGCAGGGGAACCAATGGAATCAGCGCCGAAGAGGGAAAGCACCCAGGATTGGCAACGAGGTCCGCGTCGACGATTGAATCGCGGAACAACTCAGGAATACCATAGGCCGTTTTTCCAACTCGATCGGGATCGGGGTGCTTCACGTTGTACCAAGTTTCGAAAGTCGAAACTTCGTTCAACCGGTAGTCAGCGCTGAAATCGACAACCTTCAGTCCCTTATCAATCAACTGCCCAACAATTTCAGCTGACGCGGCATGCGGAAGGCAACAAAATGCGAAATCAACTGCGCTACAGAATTGGTCGATATCGAGAGGACAAAAATTCAGACCCAGCTGATCCCGAAACAGGGAATGAACTTCAGAAACATGAGGTCGATCCGGATCGCGCGAGGTGAGGCAAGTAATGGTAACCTCGGGATGCCTAAGCAAAATTTTAATCAGCTCAAGCGCCGTGTAGCCGGTCGCACCGACGATACCAACTCGTAACATTATAAATGTCTTTACTAAAATCGTTGTGATAGGTTTTGCGAGAAATTTTTGGGAGAGCGCTTACCAAAAAGATCTTAACGCCTAAAAGGATCTTAGCGCCCGCAGTCGTGAGGATATTAGACGCGGAAAGGTTCGCCCTGCAAAGGTTCGGCCATCCAAAACACACTGCTTAGATTAATTCTTGCGCGACTTCTTCTTTCCTGGCATTGGCTGAGCAGTAGACTCGGCAAGTCTGATTCGATGCCCATCCATTTCGAAATAAATCTCAAACGGAATTCTCAAATCCGATAGATTTTCGATGATTTGGCTATAGTCGTTACAGGTCACTGCCTGACGCGTCGCCAAATCGGTTGCTTTACTGGCCCTTTTCGAAATGGCCGCAAAGTCACCTTCATCTTTGAGGTTGGGAAAAATCTTCACGACCCCAGCCTTGTTCTTGGCTTGCGTGATGATGGCTTGAAAACGTTCGGCCTCCGCCTTGCGCCCCGCCAACACGTCTGCAAGATTCAAAATGTCGGTTGGTTTTCTCAACGGTTGAGATGCTCCGTTAGCCCCCAGAACATACATCTGTCCATTCATTTTTAGCTTCGACCGAATCTCGACGCCAATCTCGATAAAAAAGAACTTCAACTCCTCTTTCTCACGAAAGAAAATCAAGCCCGGAGCTTTCTTCAAAACTTCTCGAGGAGCAAAAAAGACTTTGCCTCTTTCATTGTCACCGTTTCTCTCTTCAACCTGAAAAGGACTTAGCTCGATTTTCACTCCCTGCGGGTTGGGTAGCCATTTGAGATCGATATCCGATTTGATGGAGGTTTTGCCAGATTCGAATGCGAAGCCTTTAATATCGACCGGTTTTCGTAGACCGATCCAACCAAAATCCTTAGCGGCTGATAACTTGATTTTACAATTGCGAATATAGTTGGCGTCATCAAATTTCTCAGCCGCCGGAAGCCAACGAAACTTTAGTTCGGTTGGCGTTTTTTGAATTTGCGCTACCGGCAACGGATCATCGCGCTTTCGGCGTTTGAGGCGAATATCCCACAACTGCTTGTCAGTTGCAGAGCGTTTAAGATCAAACACGAACTTGTGTTTGCAAACTTCCGGCCCCGCCAACAACTCCAGGCCCATCAAATATCGCTTATCGATAGTAAGGTCGGCGATTTTGACGTCGCCCATGTCTGTCGATAACGGCAAATCAAAGGTCTCCGGCAGTTTGGCAAATGGGTTTCCCTTCGGCGGCGAAACCGTCTTCTTGGGGGCCGGCTTGTCGGGCTTGACAACCGGTTTCGCGACAGCCGTCGTTTTGGTCTCCTCACGCTTTGCAACCGCTGGCTTTTTACTGGCAGCCATCGCGGGGTTGGGCTTCGCCGCCGCATCTCCCTGAACTTTCGGTCCGCCATCGATTTTGGCGACGGCGGACGGCCCCTTGCCTTTTGCTCCCTTTTTTTTGTTGTTTTGTTTGGCATACATTTCCTCAAACTTACGTTTGGTTGCCTCCGGATCAAGCGCGTCGGCGGAGCGCTCTCCCGAGAGCAACCCCGCGCCCGCGGCAAGCTCTCCCAAATTAAATTCCTTTTTCCTTCTGTTGCCCTTTGTGGATGTGGCTCTCTCTTGGGCTGAATCTTTTTCTACGGCTGAACTCAGAGATGCCGGATTGTTTTTGTTGCGTTCCTTTTTCGCAACCGCATTGCCGTTGTTGGTGCCCGTTGCCGATGAACCAGCCAAAAGGAAACCGGTTGCGCCTACTCCACCAACGAGCGTCAGTAGAGTCGCTGCGATGGCCGCCACTGACAGAACGCGTTTCTCGTTCCACATCATCGCCAAAAACCCAGTTGGTTCATCAACCGGTTCAGGCTCGGCTTTCTCTTGCTTTGCGAACTTTGTGGGTGGCAACGCCGCCACGGGCGCATCCCCCCCCCCCTCTGGCGTAACCTGCGGATCGACGGGCTGAGCCAACACGCGCTGCCCGCTTCCCGCAGCGGTGGCTCCAATGGGTAATGCTCCGGTAGCAGACACCGCAGGGCTCGCCGGCGCCGGACGATGTTTTGCGATCCACTGCGTTAGTTTCAATTGAATTTTTTCGAGGCTGTTGTTGTCAGCTGACGCTAATGCTCCGACCACTTTCACTAATGTATCGTAACCATCACCTCTTCGTTTGGGAGGAACTTCTTGAAGAACCGAGCAGCCCAATTTGGAGATCGCCACAAAGTCCTGCTGGGCGCTCAAGTTGCCGGAGCTGTCAGCCATTTCGCATCGCACTGCTGACGTGGGCAGCCCTTGCAGTTTGGCGTGGCTCTGCTCTATCACCAGCACGTTCTCTTGAAGAATGTTGCCGTGAATCACGCCTTCCTGATGAGCGTATTTTACGCCGGTGATTAGGTCGGCAACAACAGACGCAACGTCCGTGTCGTTTAAATCGCCTCGAGGCAATTCCGACAGCGCCGTGCCATCCACAAACTCGGTGACTACAAAATAGCGATCGCCTTCCTGATCGACGTCGTAGACATGCACCAAACCCGGATGGTCTAACTCTGTCATTTGCTGCATCGCCTTGAGCACACGCGATTGCAGTTCAGAGTCCTTGGTAATCGCCGACGGAAAAACCTGAATAACAACCTTCCGCCCCAATTGCGAATGAATCGCTTCAAATCGATCGCCCTGCTCGTCTCGATTAATACGGGAGAGCAACCGGTAGTTCCCCACCGTCAAACGGGAGCGTCCGGAAAGC